>JAZSAC010000001.1:0-19526 GCA_045601645.1 Acutalibacteraceae bacterium
ATGTGTTTTTTTAACAAATCATTACTCCATAAGCTTGTATTTTAAATAAATACTTACTTATTAAAACTCAGCATTTCGCTTAATCTTTTCTATTATATCTCGCAAGCTATCATAAGGCATATATTTTATTTTTATGCTATCTCTGTTTTTGTTGTTTAACGAAAATTTTACTGTACAGGTTTTCGGCAACACGTCAAACAAGGTTCTTTTTATTTCTACACTCATCAATCTTGAACAGGAAAACTCAATTTCTGTAAATTTAAGTCTTTGGTTTGCAACAACTGTCATTTTTTCGTTTTCAATCTTTACTCCTCCGTGAAAGATGGTATATATTCTTAAAAAAACAATATAAATTTCAACTGCCAACACTAATAAAAATAAAAGAACAATAAGTTTAAAGGCTTCCTCGAATTTTTTTATCACCTTTAAAAAAACCACCATTGTTATAAAAATTGCTGTCAAAGGTACATAACAGCACCGTCCAAGTGAACCGGATTTGGGACCTACAAGTCCAATATTATGCTTCTTTCGTACAGCAGGTATTAAAAATCCAAGTTCACCACTAGATTTACCGTAGCCACAAGCACTGAATTTTACCGTGCAACGACCAAACAGCCACATAATAGGTGCTGTAACATGCCTTACAGCTGTTATAGCCGACCGACTCAGCATTACCCTTCTATGCGGAAGCACACCCGACTCGAGCAATACTCGTTTTTTAGAAAACACCGCTTTGAAACCTGAGTTTCTAAGCAAAATTACTGCAAATGATATAACATAACCTAAAACCAAAGCCAATGATAAGTAACTACCGTATTTATAGATATTACTGTCTATGCCGTCTTGTAAACCTTTTTTGAGGCTTGGAACAATCTGCTTTACTCCCTTACCCAAAGCCACCGCCACAACGCGTACAATAGGCGCAGCAACAATCATGCCTGCAAAACTTGATGACAACGCAATTGCCATTAAAATACAGTCTTTTTTTGTACTTTGCATTGTGTACCCCTTGTTACCGAATATTTCTATAATAAGTTTTGCATCTTTTTCTCTTAAAGGTATGCTTTCCTCCGGATGCATATCCTTACCAACCTCTGAATATATCTTAAAATTATATATACCCAGCGGTTTTAAAAACGGATTGGCTTCTATAACAACAACTGTGTTTTCAGCATCACCCACTGTATATACACTTTTGCAAAAAAGTCCTTTTGAAATCGTTATTTTACCATCTAAAACTATAGTTGTGCGCCTTAATTTCAATATTGATAAAATAATTGTTACCGAAAGTATTACGGTTTCGGCAACAAAAAAGATTGTTATACGCTTTTGCTTAAACAAAATATATTCAATCGTTTCGCGAACAACGGGAATTATAAGCAATGAAAGATATGGATAAAGCAAGTTTACAAGGAAAACAGGGTGAGGTCTTAAAATTTTGCTATTATTCATATTCCAATGTCTCCTTAAACTGTATTGCCTGTTTTACAGACATTGGCATAAGCCTTAAATCATAACCTACTCCTCGCAAAATTACCGTACACAATCCAAAAGGTGTTTGGGTTGGAAATCTTAATATTTTTATATAAACCAGCCTTGCCAACGGAAAATAATTTTCTTTTTTTGTTATAATTCCTCTTTTGAATATAATTGTATCTTTACCCACCGAAAGTATAATGCTTCGGCAATAGATAGGAAGGTATATAAAAAATATTCCTATATAAAAAAACACCGTGACAGCTAATAAAATAAAACGAATATAAATATTTAAAAAGGGTATAAATTGAATTGCTGAAAAAACGGCAGCAAAAACCATTGCTGCCGTAAACCTCAGGTATTTTAAAACATTCTTGTCGAGCTGTAAGGTCATAAAATCACACAAACCTATTTATCTTTGATTTTCTTCCAATACTCTTTATATGCAAGTTCTGTTTTATTATCACCGAAAATATAATATTTATTATTTTTTATTGCATCAGGCAAATACTGCTGTTCAACATAATGATGGTCATAATCATGCGGATAAAGGTAGTGCTGACCCTTAATTTCGGCATCCTCGCCATCGAAATGCTTATTTTGAAGCTGTCGCGGTACTGAACCGCTTGTACCTTTTTTTATATCCTGCATTGCGCTGTTTATAGCATTATATGCACTATTAGATTTTGGACTGATTGCAACCAAAATTACAGCATTTGCAAGAGGTATTCTTGCCTCGGGCAGTCCTAATGCCAATGCCGTATCAACTGCTGCTTTAACAATAGGAATTATTTGCGGATTAGCAAGACCTACATCTTCATTAGCACAAACTAATAATCGTCTGCATGCAGAGGGGAGGTCGCCCGATTCAAGCAATCTGCCTAAATAATGCACCGCCGCATCAGGATCACTTCCTCGCATCGACTTTTGATAAGCCGAAATAATATCATAATGCTCGTCACCCTCGCGGTCATATCTCATGGCGCTTTTCTGAGTCAGCTCTTCAGCGGTCTTTTTAAAAATAACCACGGTGCCGTTTTTATGTTCAGATGAAAGAATACATAATTCAACGGCATTAAGCGCTTTTCTTACATCTCCTCCGCAGCCTTTACAAATAACATCAACTGCCTCGTCACACTCAAATTTAACCTTTTCGCCGTTTTCACTGCCCATAATTTCGGCAGCCCTTAAAACAGCAGGTCGAATATCCTGCCAATTAAGCTGTTTAAACTCAAACACTGTAGACCGACTTAAAATAGCATTATAAACGTAAAAATACGGATTTTCAGTTGTTGATGCAACCAAGGTAACGTTGCCGTTTTCTATGCTTTCAAGAAGTGTTTGCTGTTGCTTTTTATTAAAATATTGTATTTCATCTAAATATAATAAAATACCATTTTCTCCGCCGAGCATCTCGGCAGAAGAAAGCATTTCTCTTATATCGGCAGTAGATGCCGTTGTTGCATTCAGCTTATACAGTCTGCGACCGCTGCTTTTGGCGATAATACTTGCAACCGTTGTTTTTCCAACGCCCGACGGTCCGTAAAAAATCAAATTAGGGATTTTCCCCGATTCTATTATTCTTCTTAAAGGTCGACCTTCCCCCAAGAGATGCTCTTGCCCGACAACATCATCTAAAACTTGCGGTCTTATTCGGTCTGCCAATGGGGAATTCATATCAGTCACCTCTTTCAATATTTAACATTTTTATAGTATCATATCACCGTCATTTATACAAGTTAGAATTTTTTGAATAAAGACAAAAAGCAACAGAAAACCGCCGTTAGTAAAACTTACAGCGATTTTCTGTTTGTATGGGGATGAATATGGGTGGGCAAATGTTAAATAACGTTCAGCTCATTGTCATTCCGTTTATGTTTCGGAATGATTATTGTATATTCAATATAGCTGTCCGTTTCGTTTTTTCGCGATTGAGCATCGACACCCGATTTACGCATGGTACCTATCATTCGCGATATACTGTTAGAAAAAATTCTTACATCTGAAATGCTACACTTACTGTTGTTACGTTTAAGGTCCTCAGCAGGTAACAATGTTTTATTTACTAAATCTTCAGTCTCTTTAATCGAAAGCTGTTGTGCAATACATTGGTTTATTATTTCATCTCTTTTTTCTTCAGGAAGTCTTATAAACGCTCTTGCGTGTCTTTCGTTCAACCCCGCTGAAATTATTCTCTCACGTTGCTCTCTTGTGAGCTTTAATAATCTAAGCTTATTTGATAATGTCGACTGTGCCATGCTTAATTTTTCGGCCACCTCTTGCTGATTTAAAGAAAAATCCTCCATCAGTCGTTTTATTCCGTCGGCTTCCTCAAAAAAATTGAGGTCGGTACGTTGTATGTTTTCCAATAGACACATAAGTGAGCTTTCTCGGTCGGTAGCAGTAACAACTATACATGGTACCGTCTTTAATCCGGCAAAAACACTTGCTCTGAGTCTTCGCTCTCCCGAAATCAATTCATAACGCTCGTTGACTTTTCTCACCGTTATCGGTTGTATCAATCCGTTACGCTGTATACTTGATGCCAACTCTAAAATCTCATAATAATCAAACTCTCGGCGGGATTGAAACGGTGATGGCGATATTTTATCAGGTGGGATTGAAATAAGCTTTCTGTCCTGCCTTTTTCTATCCAACAACATGTCCGCACCTCCTTCTTGATTGCACTTAAAATATATCATTTTTTAAGGCAACTTTCAAGAAAAAGCCTAACAAAAAATCGGACAATATCTTGCCCGATTCTGCATTTTATAAAGGTTGTTTTGAAATTTTCTGGGGGTTGCGGGGATATTGTGTCGGCGTTTGCGATATTTTTTTTACTGTAATTATACCGCGCTCACCTGCCAACTCTAAATTAAACAGATTTTTTGACAAAATCTCACCCGAAAGAATCCTGATTGCGTTCTTGGCATCAAGGATTTCCTCATTGGCAGTTGCTCCCTTCATGGCAATAAAGCAACCACCTACCTTAACATACGGCATACAATATTCACACAGTACCCGCATATTAGCAACAGCACGTGCTACCGCAAAATCGTATGCTTCCCTTTGGTCTTTTGTTATTTCCTCAGCTCTTTGATGAACAGTTTCAACCTCAAGGTCTAATTCTTTACACAATGTGTCTAAAAAAGTTATTCTTTTATTTAACGAGTCCACCAACGTTAATTTTATATCAGGACGTACAATTTTCATGACAACGCCCGGAAATCCGGCGCCGGTTCCGATATCTACAACCGAAGAACCTTTCGGTATTTCTACATATTTAAAAATCATTAAACAATCAAGAAAATGTTTGACTGCTATCTCATTCGGCTCGGTAATTGCCGTGAGATTGATTTTTTTGTTCCATTCTACTAATAACTCGGCATATTTTAGAAAACGTTGTTTCATGGAATCGTTCAATTCACAAAACTCTGCACAACCATCAATTATTCTTTCAAAAGGCAGTTCCATTTGTTGCTCCCCCATTTTTATGAATTTTTAAATTCTCACCGCATAAATATTATCAAAGGAGAGATTTATAATGATAATATATACAGTAAAACCCGGTGATACTCTTTACAGCATTGCTAAAGAATTCGGTGTCACCTTGAGTGAACTTGAACGCTTTAATGCCTTGCCTGACAATTCAAGAATATCAGTAGGTCAGGACGTACTTATACCGATAGAGGGTGATATTTACACCGTGCAATCCGGCGACTCACTATACAATATTGCCTCACATTTTGGAATTACGGTACAACAGCTTTTAAATGTTAATCCTGACATAAACCCACCATTTATTATATACCCCGGTCAAATCATCAACCTTCCTGACACTATACAAAAACGCACCATATCGGTCAATGGATATTGTTACCCAAATATCAGTGCCGATATCTTGGCTAAAACCCTTCCATATCTCACATATCTTTCAATTTTCAGCCATAGTGTAAACGCCGACGGAAGCCTAAATATGTTAGACGACAGCGACCTTATATCAACAGCAAGAAATAACCGCGTATCACCAATAATGGTCATAACCAATACAGAAGAAGGCAGCGGCTTCAGCAGCGAGCTTGCTAATAATATTCTAAGCAACCCCACGACAAGAACAACACTAATAAACAATGTTATAAACACCGCTGCAAACAAAGGCTATGGCGGTGTTGATGTAGATTTTGAATATATATTTCCAAAAGACCGTGAAAACTATAATACTTTTTTAAGTGAGCTCCGTGCCGCTTTAGAACCTAAAGGACTTACTCTCTCAACGGCAATTGCACCCAAGCTTTCTGCAACACAGCAAGGCACTTTATATGAAGCACACGACTATGCATTTCACGGCAGTATCGTAGATTATTTAATAATAATGACATACGAATGGGGATATCTCTATGGTCCTCCGTTGGCAGTTGCACCATATAGTGAAGTAAAAAAAGTTATCTCCTACGCTGTAACCGAAATACCTTCCGAAAAAATACTTATGGGTATGCCAAATTATGCTTACGACTGGACACTTCCCTATCAACAAGGACGACCTGCCGAAATACTTTCAATAAATCAAGCCATATTGCGCGCTGCTGACACAGGCTCGGTTATTCAATATAACGAAAAATCAGAAGCGCCGTTTTTTGAATACACAAGAAACGGCTCTCAACATATAGTTTGGTTTGAAAATGCAAGAAGTACAAAAGCACGTCTTGAGCTAATTAATGACTATAATCTTGGCGGTTTAAGCTATTGGACAATAAATCAATTCTATGCACAAAATTGGCAAGTGGTATCTTCAATGTTTAATATCCGAAAGGTTTTATAACCTATTCTTCGCTCTCAAGATTGCCTTTGTCGCAGAAAACGGTTTCACTTTCATCGTCATCATAAAGACCTAAATCACGTCTTTTTTCAATATCAGCTTCGGGATTTTCTTTATAATACGGGTCAATAATATATTTCTTAATTTCAGGAAAAACATTAAACTGAATAAGAAAAACCCTAAATGCCGGAAAAATAAAGAAACCAACAATAGTACAGATAAGTATTGCCAACTTTCCGAAATACATTAACAGCCAAAAAGCTGCCGCATATATTGCGAAAAGTGTGATACCTATAATCAAATTGTGTTTAATGCCTAATGTTGCAAAAAGCCATGAGTTTTTGATTATTGTTTTGATATTGTAATCAAATGTTATCATAAGAGTATACTGATAAAACCTTGCAAAGCAGAAAAGTGTAAATACAAATGCCGTTACAGCAAAAATAACCGTTGCCCATGTTTTGTTCATTATATCTTGAGTCCAAAAAACATATAAAACATAAACATCTGCGGCAATCACAACCGAAATTATTGTATTTATAATTCCCAACGGCAAAGCACGTTTCCAATTTCTCTTAATAGCACCAAAAAAGTCACTCGTCACAAATACATGCTTATCTCTTGCAGTCATACGGCATATATATGCCATTCCAACCTGTGCTAACCCTGAAGTGACAATAGGCAATGACAGCAAAATATACCATAATTCAGCCGAAACAAGTATCCAAAAATTACGAAAATACAACTCAAAAAATCTGAAAAAACCTCTCTTTTTCGGTTCGTTTTTAGAAACACCTTTGCCTGGTCTGTCATAATTCTTTTGAAAAAGTCCCATCAGCGACCACCTAACCTTCTTGGTTTTTCCTGTTTCTTTGTGCTTTTATAAAGCAATTTTGCAATAACCGAATCTTCATTAAAACAAATTCTATATAAAACAAAACTACATAAAACAAATAACAAAATAAATATTCCCTGAAGCAATATAGACCAATAAGGCGCAACTTCTGCCGTGGCAGCATTTCCTGTCATAAGGTCAACCAACGGCTTTACGGGACACATTATTATCCATCTGTAAAACCAATAATAAACTTCGGAAAAGTTTGATGATGGTAACATCTTAATTATTAAAGTGATTACATACAACACCGCCAATGGTATTGCCGAAAAAAGACCTAAAAACAAACCCCGATTTTTATCGGCAGTAACACCATTAAAATCAGCATCATTACGGTCTTTAGCGGCACTTGCGGCAACAACCGAACCAACCATACAAAACACAATGCCAACACCTGACAAAACCTGCAAAACACCTAATACAACCTGCGCACTTTTCGGAATATTGGAATATACCGATACATATCGAAGGCTTTCGTTGGGTTCTGTTGGCTGCTGGTCTTTAGTTATATAGCCTATTTTGTTGTAAGTATTATCCTCAGCCAATTCATAAACATCATAACCAACAACACTTGTTGTAAAGGTTTTTACTATTGTGAATAAAGAAATATACACAAAAAAGCTTATTAAACAAGCAAACAGCATCATTGCAACCATTTTCACTGCTACTTTCAGATTGTTTTGCATTGTGTCACCCCACTTAAAGTTTTAAAAAGGGTAAACAACAGCGCTGATACAAGATTATGTATCAGAATTGCCGCTTACCCCAATTTTAAAAATAATTATTCTTCAACCGTTGTCTCAGTTTCTACCGCTTCAGCTTCTGCCACTTCGGCTTCTACCGCTTTTTCCTCAACTGTTTCTTCGGGTTTAATAAGAGCGCGAATTGATAAGCTTACGCGTTTTTTCTCAACATTGATTTCTGTAATCTGTGCATCAACTTCCTGACCTATTTTAAGCTCATCAGACGGCTTTTCTATATGGCGGTCAGCAATTTGAGAAATATGTATAAGACCATCAACACCGGCAATAATTCTTGCAAATGCTCCATAAGCAGTCATGCTTACAATTTTAACATTAACAACATCGCCTACAGCATATTTGTTGGTGAAAATCTCCCAAGGATTTTCATCTGCTTTTTTATAGCTTAAAGAAATCTTTTTCTTTTCTTCGTTAATAGACTTAATATAAACTTCTAACTCATCACCGACACTTACAACCTCTGACGGATGCTTAATGCGCTCCCAAGAAAGCTCAGAAATGTGTACCATGCCGTCAACACCGCCAAGGTCAATAAATGCACCGTATCCGGTGAGTGATTTAACTGTACCGGTCAAACGGTCACCAACCTTAACAGAACTAAAGAATTTTTCCTCTGCCTCGTTCTTTTGTTCTCTTAATACGGCACGTGCAGAACCGATAACACGACGGCGAGGACCGATTTCAATAATACGGAATTTTAGATTTGTTCCCTTTAACGCCTCTAAGCTGTCATTTCTTGAAAGTGTTGCCTGAGAAGCAGGAATAAATATTCTAACTCCTTCAAAATATGTAACAATTCCGCCCTTTACCACATCGGCAACTGTTCCTTCAATAATATCGCCTGATTCTTTTGCTGCTAAAACCTTATCCCAACCTGCCGCAGCATCAAAACGCTTTTTAGAAAGCATAATGGTGCCTTCTTGGTCATTTGTGCGAAGAATAATAAGGTCAAGTTCATCACCAATTTTAACAGCCTCGGTAAGCTTTACGTTTGGGTCATATGAAAATTCTGCAGCTGAAATATAACCGGTCTGTTTTCTGCCGATGTCCACCTGAATCTCGACAGGATTAACAGTAAGAACTACACCCTTCACCTTCTGGTCTGTATTTGAACTGCTTTCGGTTGCCTTAAGCATCTCCTCGAAAGTCATTTCATCGTTAATAAGTTCCTGCACTGCAGGGGTTTGCATTTGTTCCATGGTTTTTAAAACCTCCTTTATAATTCCGGACGGCGTTGAAGCCCCGGCAACAACTCCGATACGACCGGCATCGGCAATATGATACTTATATAATTCGTCTGCTGTTTCAACGTGAACCGTTCTTTCACAAACACTGCTGCAAACCTGTGCAAGCTTACACGTATTCGAGCTATGTTTGCCGCCGACTACAATCATGACGTCGCATTTAGACGCCAAATCATATGCCTCCGACTGTCTTTTTGAAGTAGCACTACATATTGTATCAAAAACAATCGCATTTGTATAGAGTTTTTTTAAAGTTTTTTGACACTTTTTCCATAAATCTAAATTAAATGTCGTTTGAGACACAACAGTAACCGCTTCTTCGGCTGAAATTTTACCGGTTTTTTGTAAATCTTCCAGCATTTTATCACTGTCGAATACAAAATATTTCCCTGTGCAATGACCAACAATGCCTTCTACCTCTTTATGAGCACTGTCTCCTGCTATCAATACAGTTCTGCCCTCATTACCCGCTGCTGCTACAATTTTATGTATTTTTGCAACAAATGGACAGGTTGCATCTTCCGTTTTCACACCAAGCCCTTTGGCTTTATCGACCACGGCCTGTGCAACACCGTGAGACCGAAGGACAAGCACCTCATCCGGCAAAACCTCCTCGGGAGATTCAACCGTCCTCACCCCTCTTTTCTCTAAATCGGAAACCAATTGGGGATTATGTATAATCGGTCCCAGTGTAGCAACACGTTTACCTTCACTCAAAAGCTGTTCAACCATTTCAACTGCACGATTTACGCCGAAACAAAAGCCCGCAGTTGAAGCAAGTATTATATCACTCAATGTTTTTCACCTGTTTGTATTTTATTCAATACCACAACATTCATAGCATCAATAGTCTGCTCTAATGTTAATTCTGAGGTATCTATAATAACCGATTCCTCTGAGGGCTTTAACGGTGCAACCTCACGCTCAGAATCCTGCTTGTCACGTTTAATAAGCTCTTCTAGAACATCATTAAAATCTACCTGCATACCCTTTTCTAAAAGCTCGTCATAACGTCTTTTGGCTCTAACCTCAGGCAAGGCGGTTAAAAATATCTTAACCTCAGCATCGGGCAAAACAACAGTAGCAATATCCCTTCCGTCCATAACAACATTATGTTCCTGTGACAGCTTTCTTTGAAGACCGAGCAAAAAGCTTCTGACTTCCGGTATTGCCGAGGTCGTCGATGCAACCATCGAAACCTCAGGAGTACGAATATAGTCCGAAACATCTTCACCGTTAAGCAATACTCTCTGTTCGGTACCCTTATAGATAATGTCTACCGATATTTTCTTTAAAAGCTCCTTCACTGCTTCAACATTGTCGGAATCGATTTGATTTTGCAAAACACTATACGCTACAGTGCGATAAAGCGCGCCCGTATCAACATAAATATATCCTATTTTTTCAGCCAAACGTCGTGCAACCGTACTTTTACCGGCACCTGCAGGCCCATCAATAGCAATAGCAACAGTATTCATACTTTTATTTCTCCCACAAAATTATTTATTGCTTGCATTTGTCCCGGCACAATATCCGGTAGAAAAAGCAATTTGCAAATTAAACCCACCTGTAAAGGCATCAACATCTAAAACCTCACCTGCAAAAAACAGTCCGTCAATTATTTTTGACTCCATCGTTTTGGGATTGATTTCAGAAAGCGAAATGCCACCTTTCGTAACAACAGCCTCTTCAATCGGTCGAGGACCCGACACAGTCATTTTTAAATTCTTTAAAAGACCTACTAAGACCTGTCGCTGTTCGCGAGTGATTTGGTTTACCTTTGTCGATGGCTCGATTTTACTCAAACTAACAATTATCGGAACCAGTTTTTTAGGTAACAAATCATTTAAAGCGTTAATGAAGTTTTTATTGTTATTCTTTTCAAAATCTCTCACAATACGTCGGTCAAGCTGTTCCTCACTCAATGCAGGCTTTAGGTCAATTGAAATTGAGTATTTACAGCCATCACACTCATCTATGTACGCCGAACCGCTTAAAATCACCGGTCCCGAAACACCATAATGAGTGAACATAAGCTCACCGAAATCGGTATAAATAGGTTTTACGGTATCACCTTTATAAATTTTTACCTCGATATTTTTAAGGCTTAGTCCTTGTAATTCACTTACAAATCCTTCTTCGATATTTAAAGAAACTAAAGATGCCCTTAATTCAGTTACAGTATGTCCTACCGAACGTGCTAAAGAATAACCGTCACCGGTAGAGCCGGTAAGCGGATATGACATTCCGCCGGTTGAAACAATCACAGAATCGGCAGGTAACCTTCTGCCACTTTGACATACTACACCTTGTACCTTACGATCGTCAACATGTAAATCAACAACTCGCTCCTCTTCAATTACAACTCCCAATCCCTTAACAGCGTTCACAAGCGCATCTACAATATCAACTGCTTTATCGGATAAAGGAAACACCCTGTTTCCTCTTTCGGTTTTTAAAGGAACCCCTGCCTGTTCAAAAAACCTCATGGTATCTTGTGCTGAAAAGGCATTGAAGGCAGAATATAAAAACCTACCATTACCTGTAACTGAAGCTATAAGCCCTTGAAGGTCAGTATTATTAGTAACATTACACCTGCCCTTGCCTGTTATCATCACCTTACGTGCAGGTCGCGAATTCCTCTCGGCTACGACAACATCAGCACCGTTAAATGCCGCTTGATACGCTGCCATAAGACCTGCCGCACCACCACCGACAACTACTACTTTACTCAATACTTTTCTCCTGTTTGTATTTTTTTCTATATCTTATTACATATACTGCGTAGCCAACAACCGTAACAACATTGATTGCTATTGCACAATATAAATACAACAATTTTTCGTTAAGCATTTCACGCACAACCCCTGTACGTGCATAATACCATTGACTTTCGTTTAGATGATATTTCATTTTTGTTTCACAATGCATTGCATAAACAGTATCATCTTCAAGCACAGCTTTATCCCTTAATTCTTTATATTTCTGATATTCATTAAAATTGTATTCATAACCTGCATTTTTTACACCGGCATATTCATATGCGGCTACCCCTGCTTTAACCCCCATAACCAACGTTACAGCAGTCGTTCCCACAACCAATGTCAGCAACACAGCACCCAAAGTGCCTCTTTTTAAAAACCCTTTTCTTACCAAAGATATACGGTCTTTTAAAATTGCAAAGCGAGAAGGCTCGTCATATATCTTTCGCTCATAACTATGCCTTACAAATGTGATAATGAAACTACCGATAAGCAAAACACCGCAGCCAATAAAGAACCATGGAATTGCCCCGTCAAAGCCAAAGCCCATGAGCACAAAAGTAAAAATAAGCAATACGATAGCTAAAACAGTTATTCCGAAGCCTATTCGATATCCAAGTGTTTTTTTATACTCCAAAACCGTTCTCCTTTAAAAGATTTTTTATTATTTTACCACACTTTTTAAAAAATAGAAAGACAAGTTTTTAAAATTAACACATATTTAACTAATTGCAGAAAAAAATGTTGTATAGAGAACAAAAGTTTGTTATAATATGAATAAATGAATTAAATTTCATAACTATAGTTTACACCATATTTGAAGGAGTATATATATGGATAAAATCGAAATCAATGATTTATATTCAACCGACAAAACTATTGCAACTAAAATTTTCGATGGTTGCACATATCCTTGGGAGGTTTTACCTAAAATAAAAAGTTTTATTTTAGAGCTCGGTCCCACCCTCGACCCTGAAAGGTTTGAACAAAGAGGTTCTGACGTTTGGATTGCCAAAAGCGCTAAAATTTATGAAAGTGCATATATTACAGGTCCTTGCATTATTGATGAAGAAGCCGAGGTAAGACATTGCGCTTTCATAAGAGGCTGTGCTATTATCGGTAAAAATTCGGTTGTCGGCAATTCAACCGAGGTTAAAAACTCTTTAATTTTTGACTATGTTCAAATTCCTCACTACAACTATGTCGGAGACTCGGTATTAGGATATCGTTCACACATGGGTGCCGGTTCTATAACATCTAACGTTAAATCTGATAAAACACTTGTCAAGGTCTCGTTAAACGGTAACCGTATTGAAACCGGACTTAAAAAATTCGGTGCCATGCTAGGTGATTTTGTTGAAGTAGGCTGTGGCTCGGTACTAAACCCCGGCACTATAATAGGAAAGAACAGCAATATATATCCCTTATCCTCTGTAAGAGGAACTGTTCCTGAAAGCTCTATTTATAAACGGCAGGGAGAGATTGTCAACAAACATTGACATCATGTGATTATATATGGAAGTATGGGATATACTCGATAAAAACGGCTTGCCCGTCGGCAAAACCGTCGAACGTCGCAAAGTTAAACTTGCAAAGGGCGAATATCACCTTGTCGTTCATATATGGGTTCTCGGCTCGGACGGGCGAGTACTGATTCAACGACGAAGCTTCACAAAACCGCTGATGCCGGGCGAATGGGCGGCAATAGGCGGTTCGGCTGTTTCGGGCGAAACATCCACTATAGCCGCACAGCGTGAGCTTTTTGAGGAAATGGGTATTGAAACGGATGCTGATGAACTGCTTTTAATTAAACGCATGGTTAGAAAAAGCTCATTACTTAACATTTACCTAATATATAAGGATATACCGATTGCCGACCTTAAGCTTCAAGAAGAAGAAGTTAGTGAAGCCAAATGGGTACATCGCAATAAGCTTCGTCAAATGATAAAGCATGGTGAATTTCATAATTACGGGAAAGAATACTTCGAGTCGGTTTTTGATGCTTTTAACCAAAAATCCTCTCTGAGACGGAGAAAAAAACGCTATGAATCAAAATACAGAAAATAAAAAATGTCAAATATGTAACGGCTATCTTTTTGATGAAGACGATATCGTTATTTGTCCTGTATGTGGTGCACCGCATCATAAAGATTGTTGGCAAACAATAGGCCATTGCGGTTTAGAACATGCTCACGGTACCGAACAACAATATGACAAGCAGAATTCTGCAACTGAAAACATTGGTGATAATTCTTCTCACACCTGTAAATTTTGCGGAAGAATATCACATTCAAAGGATGCTTCTTTTTGTCCTTATTGCGGTCATGCTTTTAATAATGAACCTACCTTTAATTCCGGTATGTTTATAAACGGTATTCCTATCGGGATAGGCAATAATCTCGGTGGAATATCTAAAGATTCTGAGTTGGACGGCGTTAAAGCATCAGAAATGGCAACCTTTGTGGGCGCTTCGGCACACCGATATATTCCCAAATTTTTTAAATTATCAAAAAAGAATCGCGGCTCCTGGAATTGGACGGCATTTTTCTTTCCGGGCGTTTGGAATTTATCTCGTAAAATGTATTCTGATGGTATTCTGTACCTTATACTCTTGTTAGCATCGTCGCTCTGCTTTATTCCCTTTAATCAAGAGCTTTATCATTTCTATACCGACGGAATGACAGAACAAGAATTGTACTTTTTTATTCGGGAAAATTTAAGTTCATTTAGTGTTCTGTCAATAATTATGGTTTTTATAGGCGCATTGCTTAATCTTATACCGCGAATAATAAACGCACGTCTTGCCGATTGGAATTATCGATGCTTTGCTTTGGAAAAAATCAAAAAAATCAAAGCTAATCCGGAAATCAGTGATATTAACGCAGCTCTTTTAAAGTCCGGTTCGGTCAGCCTTTTTCTTATAATAATAGGCTTTTTAGCACAGCAATATTTACCATTGTTAATACAAATGTTTATTCCCTAAAAATTTGTGAGCATTGTTCGCATATTGCAACATATTTTAATACCAAAAACCATTATAATCACACTTTTAAGCTTCTTTTAAATGTAAAAAATTTATAATAAATGACAGCGGTGAAAAAATGTCAAAAAACAAATTAAGTGAAAAATCAATACTCGTATATAAATATTTAAAAAAAGCAATGGGAAATTCTATTCCCCCAACCGTCAGAGAAATTTGTGAGGCTACCGGTATTCGTTCAACATCTACTGTTCACTCTGCACTGTCGAATTTAGAAGAAAATGGTTATATTATCCGTGACCCCAAATCTTCAAGAAGTATACGCCTTACAGGTACCGAGGAAAGCACTATGGTTCCGCTTGTCGGAAAAGTCACTGCCGGTCAGCCGATACTTGCTGTTGAGGATATAGAAGGGTATATCTGTTATCCGATTTCCGCAGATGACCAAGAAAGTCTCTTTGCCTTACGTGTTAAAGGGTTAAGTATGCGCGATGTAGGAATACTAGACGGCGATATTATTATCGCTAACAAGGATTTACCATGTGAAAATGGCGATATTGTTGTAGCACTTATAGACGACGAGGCTACCGTGAAGAGACTTGTCTGTGAAAAAGGAAAGGCACCGTATTTAATGCCTGAAAACCCAGATTTTGACCCGATAAAACCTGAATATATGGTTCTTTTAGGTAAGGTTGTCGGTAGCTTTAGAAGGTATTAAATATGAAGCAAGTCTATATATTTACTGACGGTGCATGCTCAGGAAATCCCGGTGTCGGTGGCTGGGGTGCTGTTTTGAGGTATATGAATAAAGAGCGTGAAATATCAGGCGGAGAAAAAGACACCACTAACAACCGAATGGAATTAACCGCATGCATAAAAGCTTTACAATTATTAAAAGAGCCTTGCTCGGTCATTCTCACCACAGATTCACAATATGTTGTTAACGGAATAACAAAAGGGTGGGCTGAGGGTTGGCGTAAAAACAACTGGAGAAAGGCCGATAAAAAACCCGCACAAAACCCTGACCTTTGGGATCTTTTATTAAATGAACTTGCACGTCATGAGGTGACGTTTCAATGGATAAAGGGCCATGCAGGTCACCCTGAAAATGAACGTTGTGACCGTTTGGCTGTTTTAGCTTATCAAAACTTAAAATAAAATAATGGTCAGTTCGCAAAATCCTGACCGAATGAAAATTCAAAACAAAACTACGGAGTGATAAAAATGAATAAAAAAAGCTTGTCACACTTTGTTGTGACATCTGCACTAATTGCCGCAGCCTATGTGGCTTTAACCTATATTTCATCATTGTTCGGCTTGGCTTACGGTAATGCACAATTTCGTATTTCCGAAGGGTTAAATATGTTGGCTTGCTTTACCCCTGCTGCCATTCCGGGCCTTACCATCGGTTGCTTTTTAAGCAACCTCGGCAGCCCATTAGGAATTTTAGATTGGTTTGTCGGTACGGCTGCAACCTTACTTTCGGCAATTGTTATAAGGATTATTTCAAAGCATTTCAAAAAAGCAACCCCTTTTTTGTCAGTACTCCCTCCAACAGTGTTTAACGCCTTATTAGTCGGACTTGAGCTTTTTTTACTATTTTCCGAAAATTCGGCAAGCTTTTTTATTGTGGCATTAGGTGTCGGTTTCGGTGAAATGGTTGTATGTATTCTGGTTGGAATTCCCTTGTATTATATATTTAAAAGACACAGTGGTAAAATATTCTAAATAAACCTCTCTAAAGTTTGGACAACCTATACTTTAGGGAGGTTTTTTTATGGATACAAAAAAGGATTATAAATCAAAAGAAAATTTTCACGTACCGTTGGAAATTTCGTCAACCCCTTGGCGCTCAAACCCTGAAAATGTCGAACAACTAATAAATACCTACGGAACCTATGAAATACAACCTACTGCCAACTCTTCTAATCCGTTTCCGGCAATTTCTCAAGGTCTGCCGTCAGAAAGCGTAAAGCACTCTCCAAAAAGCTTTCACGAGGGTATTATTCCTGAGTTGAATGATTAAAAACAAAAAGAACACCGCAAAAATGCGGTGTTCTGCAGCTTTGGTGGAGACGGTGGGGATTGAACCCATGACCTTACGGATGCGAACCGTACGCTCTCCCAGCTGAGCTACGCCCCCATATATAAAGTAACCTTAATCGGTTACTTTTTTACTTTTTTACCCTCACGAATACGTATGCCTGACCACAATACAATTATTATCTGTGATGGTATACCAATCAAAAATAACAACCAATAATTCATTTGAAAAAACACAAGCCCTGTCAAGAATATATCAATCAATACTGACCACATTAACAAAGATATTATGAAAAAATTTCTGCGCCGATTAAACCAAATAGAGTTAAAAACAAGCCACACAATTAAACATATAGGCACAGCATACACAAACGTCATCCATTGGCCGTTCAACGCACTAATTATATCAACATTTACATATACACCTGTTGCAATCAATAAAACAAAAAAGACCGATATACACGTTATCATAGTACGATTACGCATTTTTCTTCTACTGATTGAAGCTTTGTTTTCTTCCTCTACCTCATGACTTGCCGACATGAGATAATCAACCGTCACACCAAAATTTTCAGCAATTTGTTTGATTACAGTTATATCGGGAACCGACTCAGCCCTTTCCCATTTAGACACAGCCTTATCAGAATAATTTAATTTTTCTGCAAGTTCTGCTTGAGTTAAACCTTGTTTGCGGCGCAAATCAATTATATTTTCAGCTAATATTTGCTTTATATCTTCCATTTGTTTTTTCCTTTCTAACGCCGCAAGTTATATTTTAAAATTATTATATCATATTTTCCCATATATTTCAAGTGCTGTTTTTCATCAATTCTACTGCAAGTAGAGTCGACAAAAATCGACTCTACCGCTAAACAACTATCTGTTTACCCTTAACACTTGTCAGTTCAGTGACTAAACAGGCTTCATGCTGTATTATACTATTGTTAATAAGATTTCTGGAGGAACTATTTATGAACAACTATGTTATTTTCACTGACTCGGCTTGCGATTTGACTGCAAATATATTACATTCTTGGAACATTCGCTACGTCAACCTATCTTTCACCTTCGATGGAGAAGAAACTGAATATAAAAACAACGAACTTACACCTTCCGAATTTTATAAAAAAATGCGTGATGGTAAATCTGCACGCACCTCGGCTGTAAATGTCGAAGATTTCAAAACAGCCTTTATAAAAGAGCTTGAAAAGGGCAACGACATTATTTATATAGCTTTTTCATCGGGTCTTAGCACTACCTTTAATTCCGGACGTATTGCTGCTAATGAATTGTCGGAAGATTACCCTGAACGCAAAATAATAGCAATAGATTCTCTTTGTGCATCAGCCGGCTTTGGCATGATGCTCTACCTTGCAAAACAAAAACGTGATGAAGGTTTTACGATTGAAGAACTTATCGCCTTTGTTGAAAACACCCGACTGCAAATATGCCATTGGTTTACCGTTGATGACCTTAAATACTTAAAAAAAGGTGGCAGAATAAGCCCTACTGTTGCCTTTGTAGGCGGACTCTTAGGTATAAAGCCTATTCTTCATATGGATAACGATGGGCATCTTATGAATGTTACTAAGGTTAGAGGCAGAAGTGCTGCAATCTCTACTTTGGCTGATAAATTTGGAGAATTAGCTGTGGACAAAACTACAGGACCTATATATCTCTCTCATTCCGATTGCATCAACGATGCTGCATTATTAGCCGATATAATAAAAGAAAAATACAACATCAATGTTGAGATAACAGTAGATGTAGGGCCGGTAATCGGTGCTCATTCGGGACCCGGTACATTAGCACTATTCTTTATAGGAAAAGAACGGTGATTTAATGGAACGAACACGTCTATGTGACCGTAAGCTTCCCAACTACACGCGAGGTGAAGAACTTTTCAATATGATTTCCCACATAACCGGTGGCGGCTTAGGTGTTGTTTCATTAGTTCTTTGCCTTATTGTTTCAGCTCTGCATCACGACATCTTTGCAATTATCGGCAGTGCTGTTTATGGAAGCTCACTTATTTTGCTTTACACCATGTCTAGTGTTTATCATGGCTTACCTTGTGGAAAAGCAAAAAAAATTATGCAAATACTTGACCACTGTACTATTTATTTTCTTATCGCAGGTACCTATACGCCTATTTTGTTAGTTTCAATCAGACGCATAAGTTCTGTTACTGCTTGGACTTTATTTGGCATCGTATGGGGGCTTGCAATTCTTGCAACCACTCTTACAGCCATTGATTTAAAAAAATACTCTGTATTCTCTATGATATGCTACATCGGCATGGGGTGGTGTATTATTTTTGTTGCAGACATTGCAATAAAAGCCATTGCTAAACCAGGTCTTATTCTGCTTTTTGCAGGTGGTATTTCATATACAATCGGTGCAATACTATATGGCATAGGAAAGAAGCATCGTTATATACATTCTGTCTTTCATCTATTTGTTGTTTTGGGTAGTCTGCTACAGTTTTTCTGTATTTTATTTTATATTATTTAATATTACTCATACACTACAAAAAGCATAGTTGATTT
>JAZSAC010000002.1:0-10900 GCA_045601645.1 Acutalibacteraceae bacterium
GTAATTCCATATTGCTTTATTTAAAACCAGATTGAATATAATACCAAAAAGCAACTCTATAACTGTTATAACAAGACCACTTGCTAAGCATCGATAAATAAACCGCAGATTTTTCATATGTTTTTGAATAATTGAAATAAAACAAAAGCTAATCCCACCTGCAATTGCCATGCTGGGGTGGGTGTAGCCACGCCATAATAATTCTATAAAGCAGTATCCAACTGCACCGATACCGAAAACAAGTGAATAAAAATATATTGTTTGTTTCATTGTGCGATCCCCTGTAATATATTTATATATATTTATTTCCCAATATATCTTGAAAAAAACTCATATAGATGATAAAATAGATTGTTAATTATGGTTTTTATAATGGAGAATATTGTAAATTGAAAAGGGGTGGCATATATGAACTATAAGAAATGGGTTTTTTCATCGGTAGATAAAGACTTGGTTTCACAAATAGCTGATGAATGTGAATTAGACCCTCTTATAGTTTTAATTGCCTTTTCAAGAGGTATGTGTGACCCTTATGAAATAGAGCAATTTACCAGTTTAGAGCCTGACTATGCCGACCCGTTTGAATACAGTGGTATGCAGGATGCGGTGGAACGTATAAATATCGCTTTAGAGTCGAATGAAAAAATATTGATTTTCGGTGATTATGATTGTGATGGTGTTACAGCAACCGCTTTACTTACAAAGTATTTAAGAAGTAAGGGTGCTGATGTGGATTATTACATTCCGGACCGCGAAAATGAAGGGTATGGAATATCTGTGTCGGCGATAGAAAAAGCCGAGGCAGACGGTGTTTCTTTGATAATAACGGTTGATAACGGTATTAATGCTGTTAATGAGGCAAAATATGCAATTGAACAGGGTGTTGACCTAGTAATAACCGACCATCATTTGCCTCAGGGTGAGATTCCGAATGCTGTAGCTGTGGTTGACCCGCATATTGATGAAGATTGTGATTGGCTTTTTTGTGATTTGTGCGGCGTAGGCATTGCGTTTAAGCTGGTTTGTGCATTAGAAGGTAAGTCTTGCGAGGAAATGATATATGAATACGGTGACCTTGTGACGCTTGGTACAATCGCCGATGTTGTGCCTTTGGTTAAGGAGAATCGCAGTATTGTCAGTACGGGACTTAAGGTTATAAACCGAAAGCAGAGCAGCGGTATTAAAGCACTTATTGAGGTTTCGGCGGTTAAATATGTAACGGCAGGAAATACTGCTTTTACACTTTGTCCGAGAATCAATGCTGCGGGTAGAATGAGTAATGCCGATATTGCTGTTAAGCTTTTGCTGGAGGAAAATTTAGAACAAGCATTGTACTATGCTGAGGTTTTGGACAGATTAAATGCCGAAAGGCAGAATATTGAGCAAGATATTTTTGATTCGGCTTGTAATTTAATTGAACAAAACGGCTTTAATAAGGATAAAATAATTGTTGTTGACGGATATGGGTGGCATGTAGGTGTTATCGGAATTGCTGCATCTAAGCTAACCGAAAAATACGGGAAACCTTGTATTGTTATAAGTAATTCAAATGATAAATCTGTAGGTTCAGGCAGAAGTGTTGCCGGTTTTTCTCTTTTTAACGCTATAAGTGCAGTTTCACACACACTTATAAAATTTGGCGGTCATGCCTTAGCGGCAGGTATTACAATTGAGGCTGATAAGATAGAAACTTTTAGAAAAGCTATAAATAATTATGCCTGTGAAATTGAAATGCCGTTTCCGTCTGTAAAGATAGATTGCCGTATTAAGCCCAGAGCCTTAACGGTTGATGTTGCTAAATCATTAAAGGTTTTTGAACCTTTTGGATGCAGTAACACCGTGCCTATATTTGCTGTAATGGAATCAAAGCTTACAGATATTCAGCCATTGTCGGGCGGTAAACATTTAAGGTTGAGATTAAGAAAAGAAAATTATGATTATTCGGCAGTGCTATTTGGAATGTCTGCAGATTCCTTTGCGTATAAAACAGGTGATATTGTTGATATTGCGGTAACACTAGATATTAATGTTTACAATAATACCGAATATTCTTCAATTATAATAAAAGCTATTAAAAAAAGTATGTTGAATTTAGAAGAGGTAGAAAATCAGCTTAGGATTATTGATAAGATTTATAATGGTGAAATATCAACAGCTGAGGCAGACAAGGTTTATCCTAAGCGAGAGGATATGGCATTGGTTTACCGATTTTTGCGTGATAATGACGGAATAACAGTGCAAAAGGCCGAAAATGAATTATTGGATTTTTTGCCTGTAGGAAAAATTGAGATTGCATTTAGTGCATTAAGTGAGCTTTTACTTATTGAAATAAAGAATGATAAAATAAGTCTACTCAAGTCAGACCATAAAGTACAGCTTGAGTCGGCTGAGATTTTGTCTAAGCTAAAGAAATTAAAAGGGGGCGAATAATGTGGAAGAAAACGATAAAAATTTAAATTCTATACTTGAATTGCTCGATAGTCAGCCGTTTTCCGACAGCTATGATAAAGAAATGATTATTCGCGCCTATAATTGCTGTGTTAAGGAACACGGAGAACAAAAAAGGGCATCGGGTGAGCCTTTTTACATGCATCCTGTTGCTGTTTGTAAAATAGTTATAACCTTAGGAATGGATAGTGAATCTATTGCGGCTTCACTTTTGCATGACGTTGTTGAGGATACTGAAAAAACCTATAATGATATAAAATCATTGTTCGGAAAAAATGTTGCCGATTTAGTTGACGGTGTTACCAAGCTCGGTAAAATTCCACTTGAAACAAAGGAAGAGGTTCAGGCAGAAAATATACGTAAAATGTTTATTGCGATGTCGCAGGATATAAGAGTTATAATTATAAAACTTGCCGACCGTTTGCATAATATGCGTACTATTGATGCACTTCCACAACAAAAACAGCGAGATAAGGCAAGAGAAACCTTAGAAGTTTTTGCGCCGATTGCGCATCGATTGGGTATTCGTGCTGTTAAGGAAGAATTAGAGGATTTATCAATAATGCACCTTGACCCTGTGGCATACCATGAAATTGAAAAATCACTTATGGTAAAAAGAAACCATTGTCAAAAATTTTTGACCGATATACAGGAAAGAATAAAAAGTCGTGTTGAAGAATTTGCTCCCGTTGTAAAAATTGAGGGCAGGGTAAAATCAATACACGGTATATATCGAAAAATGTATATGCAGGGCAAGTCTATTGATGAAATATATGACATTTATGCTGTGAGAATTATTACCGATACCGTAGCAAATTGTTATAATATTTTAGGCGTAGTACATGACATGGCTAGACCTATACCCGGTAGATTTAAGGATTATATTTCCACACCGAAGCCAAATCTTTATCAATCGCTGCACACAACCGTAATAGGTAGAGAAGGTATTCCTTTTGAGGTTCAAATAAGAACTATGGAAATGCATTATACTGCCGAATTTGGTATTGCGGCACACTGGAAATATAAAGATGGTATCAGTAAGAGTGATTCTAAATTTGATGAGAGACTGGCGTGGATAAGACAAATTCTTGACAATCAACGAGAGGCAGACGATGTTGATGATTTGATACAAACTATTAAAACCGACCTTTCACAAGAAGATGTTTTTGTTGTAACACCAAAAGGTGATGTTATTAATTTACCCGTCGGTTCAACTGTTATAGATTTTGCATTTGCTATTCACTCGGCGGTTGGCACTAAAATGGTTGGTGCTAAGGTTGATGGCAGAATAGTACCAATTACTCATGAAATAAAAACAGGTGAGCTTATTGAAATTATCACCTCTAATCAGGCTAATCACGGGCCAAGCAGAGATTGGCTTAATATTGTTAAAACAAACCAAGCAAAATCGAAAATTCGTGCTTGGTTTAAAAAGGAACGCAGAGCCGAAAACATTGTTACAGGAAAAACCGAAACAGAGCGCGAATTTGCACGTAATAATATAAGACTTTCCGAGCCCGATATAGAAAAATTTATCGAAGATATAGCTCTAAAAATGAGATGTAACAGTGTTGATGACTTTTATGCGGCAATCGGTTACGGCGGTATTTTATTATCGAAGATTATGCCGCGAATTAAAGATGCGTATTCACGATTTGTAAAGACCGATAATACTTTAGGCACATCCGAAATAGTTAATCAAAACAGGTTGTCAAAATCATCTGACGGTGTTGTAATTGAGGGAATAGACAACTGTTTAATTAAATTAGCCCGTTGTTGTACTCCAATACCCGGTGATGATATTATTGGCTTTATAACACGAGGACATGGCGTTTCAATTCATAAACGCGATTGTAATAATGTTCCAAAGGTGATTGAAGAGAGTGCTGAGCCTGACCGTTGGATAACAGCATATTGGGAGGCGGGAAAAACAACACGTTTTGATGCTACTGTCAGCATACTCGGTATTAATAGGGACGGTATTGTTGCAGATCTTTCGATTTTGCTTGCAAACCTACACGTTTCTGTTCATACAATTTTTGCCAAGGAAACTAAAGACGGAAATTGCAGTATTATTATAACTATAGGTGTTGAGAGCCGTGAGCACCTTGATAGTGTTATTTCAAGAATCAAACGATTACAGGGTGTTGTCAGCGTAGAGAGAACAACACAATAGTTATGCATAATACCGGAGGAAAAAATGAAAGCAATTACACAAATAGTAGAATCTGCCAAAGTGTCGGTAGACGGAAAGATTGTAGGAAAAATAGAAAAAGGCTTATTTGTTTTACTCGGTGTTGTTGAGGGTGATACTAAAGCCGAAGCCGAATTGCTTGCCCGCAAGGTGTGCGGTCTTCGGGTTTTTTGTGATGAAAATGATAAAATGAATTTATCAGTCGCAGATATTGACGGAGGAATTCTTGTGGTATCTAATTTTACGCTGTGTGCCGATACTCAAAAGGGTAATCGCCCTTCATTTGTTAATGCCGCATGTCCTACAATAGCCGAGCCATTATATGAATATTTTGTTGAATGTATAAAACAAAATGATGTACATATGGTTCAAAAGGGTCAATTCGGTGCTGATATGAAAATTGATGCAGAGTTATGCGGTCCGGTCACTATAACGTTGGATACAGATACTTGGAGAAAGAAATGAATGTTAAATGTATTCCCTGCGGAATGATGCAGGCTAATTGTTATATTATTGAAGATGAAAAAGATGCCGTTATTATAGACCCCGGATATATTGAACCTGAAATAATTGATTATATTAAAGAAAATGAGAACAAGGTTAAATATATTTTATTAACGCACCGCCATTTTGACCATGTGGCTGCAGCGGTAACTTTGCGTAAAAAAACAGGTGCTAAAATAGTTGTTCACAAGCTTGATGAATGTGGTTTAAATGATGCTGAAAAAAGCTTAGCAAATATGTGGGAAAACGATTATGAATATCCTAACAGCAACTCCAGGGCAGACATTTTGGTTGCTGAGGGTGATATTATAAGCGCAGGCAATCTTAAATTCAGTGTTATAGAAACTCCAGGACATTCTGAAGGAGGGGTTTGCTATATTTCTCAAAATTTGCTTTTCACGGGTGATACCTTATTCTGCGGTTCTATAGGTCGAACGGATTTTTTTGGAAGCAATGCTGTTGATATGGTAAAATCTCTTAAAAGACTTAAGGCTATGCCGAGGGATATGGTTATATATACAGGACATGGAAATTCATCAACAATAGGTCGTGAGATTGATAGTAATATTTATCTAATGCAGGTTTGAAGAGTGAAAAAATGAAACTATACACAAATGATAATCTATTGAATTATGAAATGGAAAAGCTCTGCCGATTGTTTTTACCGTTTGAAAAAATAGAAATAAATAATGATATAGCATCGGTTAGACAGGATGAAACATATGCAATAGTAGAATACACACAAAAAGATGGTTTTTTGTGTTT
This sequence comes from Acutalibacteraceae bacterium, assembly GCA_045601645.1. Lineage (GTDB taxonomy): Bacteria > Bacillota > Clostridia > Oscillospirales > Acutalibacteraceae > UMGS172. The sequence continues at coordinate 5,912 of JAZSAC010000002.1, forward strand.
TGCTGAGTTAAAACTGGATGGCAAAATCGAAAGAGAAAGCAAAATACTTGAAAATGCGGATTTTAAAGTGATTGAAATAAATTTGGCTTTAATGTTGTTCGGTTGCTTTAAAAAAATTACGGATTATGTTTCCCCTTGGGGTATACTTACGGGAGTGCGTCCTGCAAAGCTTATGGTTAAGCTATTAGCTTCTGAAAAAAAGCAGTCGGCAATAGATTATTTTAAAAACACCTTGCTTGTTAGTGAAAATAAAACTAAGCTGTGCTTGGAATGCTATGAAAGTGAAGAAAAAATAATCAGACGTTCTAAAGAAAATTCATTTAGTTTATATATATCTGTGCCGTTTTGCCCTAGTAGATGTAATTATTGTTCGTTCGTTTCTCATTCGGTTGAGCAGGCTAAAAAATTGATACCGAAATATGTTGAATTGCTTTGCGAGGAAATTAAAGCTACAGCAAAAATCGCAAAAAAATTGGGATTAGAGTTACTTACTGTATATATTGGCGGAGGAACGCCGACAACACTATCTGCCGAACAAATAGATATGGTTATGGGTACAATAAATCACCATTTTGACCTTTCAAATGTTTCGGAATATACCGTTGAGGCAGGTCGCCCTGATACCGTAACCGAAGAAAAGTTGGTTGCAATAAAGAAAAACGGTGCAACAAGGATAAGCATAAATCCACAAACAATGAATGATGAGGTTTTGCAAAAAATAGGTCGTCGCCATACAGTACAGCAGATGCGAGAAGCCTTTTTCTTGGCACGTAAGGTTGGCTTTGACAATATAAATACCGACCTTATTGCAGGTCTGTCGGGTGACACATATGAAGGCTTTGTAAATTCTGTTGATGAGATTATAAAGCTTTCACCTGAAAATATTACGGTTCACAGCCTTTCTATAAAACGTGCTTCGGGCCTTAATAAAAACAGTACGGTTTTTGACCGAAATTGCGGTATTGAAGCTGAAAGAATGGTTGATTATGCATATAAAAAACTAAACGAGTCAAAAATCTTTCCGTATTATATGTATCGTCAAAGTAAGACTGTTGGAAATTTGGAAAACGTCGGATATTCCAAAAAAGGCTTTGAGGGGCAATATAATGTGTATATTATGGATGAAACACATACGATTTTAGCATGCGGTGCTTCAGCTGTAACAAAGCTTCGTCAACCAAAAGGTAACTATATTGAACGTATTTTTAATTATAAATATCCGTATGAATATATTGAACGTTTTGATAAGATACTTGAGAGAAAGAACGGCGTTGAGCAGTTTTACGGTAACTACTGTAAATAGATTGAAAAGTTGATTGAGTTATGTTATAATAATTATGAATTTATACGATGAAAATTTATATTTACATATAGTTAGGAGAATAATTTATGGAGTTTTTAAACAAAGCAAAAGATTTGTTGAATGTTGCAGGTGCAAAAACTGAGGACTTCATCTATGAACAAAGATGCAATTTAGAAATTGCAAGGGTTTGTTCACAACTTAAAAAAGCATATGAAAGATTGGGAAGGCTGAGTTATAAGAAGCTTAATAATATTACTGTTGATGATAACGTTTTCGATTCTGCTGTGGCAGAGGTTGATGCTTTGAAGCAAGAATTATCAGAGCTTCGTGCTGATAAAGAAGCAAGTAAGGATTTTAGCACCTATACCTTTGAGGACGGAGAACCGATTGATACTGACAATAATTCCGACAATGAATAAGGTGTTATTATGAAAGAAGAAATATACACAATAGGTGTCGTTATTGCAGATAGTGATGAATATACTCATATTCCGAAACAACTTGGTAATGATGCAAAAAGCAAAAATATATTTGGGCTTACGGCACACACTGCATTGTTGGAATGTAAAAGCGGCAAGGTTCGCGTTATAACTATCTGCAGCGGCATTGGTAAGGTTAATGCCGCTGTCGCAACGGTGTTAATTGCAAACGAATGTGATATTATAATTAACACAGGCCTGTCGGGTGGATTTAAAGGCGTTAATAAGTATGATTTAGTTATTGGTACAAAGTTCGTAGAGCACGATTTTGACCTTACTGCTATTGGCTACAAATTAGGTCAAAAGCCAATGCAAGATGGTATCATTATGTCAGACGAAACGCTTAATTGTGATATTGTTAAAAAATATCCTACAGTTAAAACCGGTGTTTTTGTTACGGGGGACAGTTTTATTAGTTCGGGGGAAAAGCATGATATTTTAGAAGAGGTTTTTGACCCTATTGCCTGCGATATGGAATCGGCGGCGGTGGCGGCGGTGGCAAATCGCTTCGGTAAAAGATTTGTGTCAATTAGAATGATTTCTGACGGTGCAGATGACATAGCGGCAACCTCTTATGTAGATACCTTGAACGGTGACCGTTCTAATGGTTGGTGTAGGTTAACGTTTGATTGGATAAAATCTTTGTAAATAAACAAGGCTGAAAGGAAGCCGTGATAATTTTGGGTAAATCTCCTTTAAAACATGGTAGTGAAAGCGCCATAAGACAGCACAGCTTTTTAAAAGGCTCTGTGATATTGGTAGTGGCAACCGCTCTTGTTAAAATTATTGGTGCAATATACCGTATACCTCTTGGCAATTTGTTGGGTTCAACGGGTATGGGGTATTATTCTACCGCATATGATTTATATGTGCCAATGTATTCAATAGCAATGGCCGGCTTGCCGATTGCTATATCAAGAATAGTTGCTGAACACGTTGCAGCACAACGCTATAATGATGTTAAGAAAACTTTAAAAATAGCTAAGCTATCATTCATTATAACCGGTGGCACAGGGTTTGCTTTAATGGTTTTGCTTGCCTTTTTGTTGACAGGTAATTCTTTTACTTTGTTTGGTAAAAACATCTCGTTTGAGGTTTTTAACAGAGGAACCTTGCCGGGTATTCTTTGTATTGCACCTTGTTTACTGTTTTGCTGTATTATGTCAGCATACAGGGGATATTATGAGGGGCTGCGTAACATGACTCCGACAGCCATAAGCCAAGTACTCGAGGCGTTGGGAAAATTGGTGTTTGGTTATGGCCTTGCTTATATAATACTGCAAAAAACAGGCAACTATTCTTATGGTGCAGCAGGAGCTTTGTTAGGTATTTCAGTAGGTACTTTTTTAAGTGCATTATTCCTTGAAATAAGGTATAGACTAACCGATAAAAAAACTTTTTCCAAAGAACAGTTGTCAATTGCAAAGGAATCTTCGGGAAACAAGGAAACGTTTAAACTATTGATAACGGTTGCTATTCCGATAGTTTTGGGTTCGCTTGTTAATAATATTACAAGTTTAATTGATGTAGCGATGGTACAACGTCAACTGTCAGTGGCTTTAGAAAAAGCGCCTGAATATTTCAGCACGAGCTATGCTGCGCTGATTAGTGCTGAGGTTGACGAGGCTGTTACGAACGGTCAAAGCTTTATATGGCAAAAAGATTTACCGAATGCATTGTATGGTATTCACAGAGGTTTTGCTTTTTCTATATATAATCTTGTGCCTGTTTTGACGTCGGTTCTTGGCGTAAGTGCAATACCGGTTTTGGCAACTGCGTGGACTCGACGTGACCAAAACGAAATAAAACAGAATGTACAGACTATGATAAGAACAACTGCGTTAATAGCAATACCGGCAGGTTTTGGTATAATTGCTGTTTCGGGACCGATATTAGAACTTTTGTATAGTGATAGCAATGTAATAGCCATTGCCACACCAAATTTACGAATATTAGGTGTTTGTGCTATCTTTGCCGGATTAAATGCACCGCTTGTGAATATGCTTCAGGCAATAGGTAGGCAGTCTGTTCCTTTAAAAAACATTGCTGTAGGTGCTGTATTTAAAATTGTAATAAACTTTTTGCTTGTAGGCACACCCGAAATAAATATTGTCGGTGTACCTATAGGTACTACTGTTTGCTATGCCTATATTTTTATTGCAAATCTTATTTGCTTTATAAAATATTCAGGCGTGAAATTAAATTTTATTTTGGTTTTAGGCAAACCACTTTTATCAGGTGCAATTTGTGGTGCAACAGCGTTTTTAGTATCTGAACTTATGAATAAGGTTAATATAAACAGTCGTGTTTCAACGTTGATTTCAATATTTTCGGCAGCATTGGTATATGTTTTGGCACTGTTTTTGTTAAAAGCTATTACTAAAGAAGATATTATTTCGTTACCTAAGGGAAAAATTTTACTAAAAACACTTGAAAAATTTAAGATAATGAGATAAAATGATATTATAAGTTTTGTTTGTGCACAAAATATGTATAATTTGCACAAACAAAACAGTTTGGATTTGTAGAGACTGTATTATGAGTGTAAAAAATACGTTTAAAAAAGAAAAATATCAGTTTGATGATTTACGAGAAATTATAAAAATTTTACGCCAACCAAATGGTTGTCCGTGGGATGCAGAGCAAACACATTCGTCAATCAGGTCGGATTTGTTAGAAGAGGCTTATGAGGTTGCCGATGCGATAGACCAAAATGATAATCAAGCTCTTTTAGAGGAATTGGGAGATTTATTGCTACAGGTGGTTTTTCATTCCCAAATAGCCACAGAAGAAAACAGTTTTAGTTTTGATGATGTAGTTGATGGCATTTGTAAAAAGCTTGTATTAAGGCACCCGCATGTCTTTGGCGATGTTGTGGCTAATACCAGTGATGAGGTTTTAAATAATTGGGATAAAATAAAGCGCAACGAGAAAAATCAAAAAACCTTCACTGACACGTTGGTTAGTGTTCCAAAAGCTTTCCCTTCACTTATGCGTGCTGCTAAAGTGCAAAAGCGGGCGTCAAAAGTCGGTTTTGATTGGAACAATACAGAAGATGTTATCTCAAAGCTTTTGGAAGAGGTTAATGAATTTGTTGAGGCCTTGCATGAGGAAAATGCGCAACATCAATATGATGAGTTTGGCGATATTCTTTTTTCTATTGTGAATATCTCTCGTTTTTATAATATTGATGCTGAAAATTCGTTA
>JAZSAC010000003.1:0-18683 GCA_045601645.1 Acutalibacteraceae bacterium
GAAATAGTAAACGAAAATGCTGGTTTTTAAAATTTAAAAGTTACTTTTTGACTCGGTTTTGCTGAAAAATTTTGTATTCGCTGATATACCGTTATATAAAATAAAGTTAATATTGATAAATTATAAAAGATTTGATATAATTAAAAAAATACATTATAATAGTGGGTCTTTTATACTCACAGTACGGAGGAATCATGAAGGTAACATTATTAACCTATACTCCTAGTCCGGAGTTGACGGTTGCTTCGGCAGCCAGATTATGTTATTCGGCAACTACTATTGATGAGGTTAGAGAAAAGCTGACCCCTGAAAAAACAGCAGCGTTTGTTGACATGCTGTCTGAAATAGGGCATGAAAGCCCTATTGAGCATGCTTCATTTACCTTCGGTATAGAAGGTGTTTCAAGGGCTTTGTTGGCCCAAATTACAAGGCATAGAATTGCATCCTTTTCAGTTCAAAGTCAACGCTATGTTTCTGAGGCACAGTTTGAATATGTTTTACCACCGGAAATTGAAAAGGATGATAAAGCAAAAGAATTGTTCATTGAAGCTATGGAAAAGGACCAGGAATATTACGACAGGTTAACCGAAATACTTAAGAAGCATCATAAAAATGATATGCTTACCGCCGGTATGGATGAAAAAGCTGCTGAACGTGCTGCCGAAAAAAAAGCTATTGAGGATGCTCGTTTTGTTTTGCCGAATGCTTGCGACACAAAGATGATTGTCACTATGAATGCACGTAGTTTACATAATTTTTTTCGGCATCGTTGTTGCAATCGAGCACAATGGGAAATTCGAGAGGTTGCCTTAGAAATGCTTAAACTATGTAGAGAGGTTGCTCCGAATTTATTTAAGAATGCAGGACCTTCTTGCTTAACCGGTCCTTGCCCTGAAGGTAAAATGACCTGTGGAAAAATTTTGGAAATGCGTGAAAAATACAAAAAAGCATAATTTTACTTTAAAGAAGAAATGTGAGGAAAGCTTTAATGGGAAAGCTTATAGTTATAGAAGGGCTTGACGGCTGCGGAAAAACCACTCAGGTAGAAAGACTTCCAAAAAGCTTAAAACAGCATAATTTAAATGCAAAAATGATTTCTTTTCCCGACTATTCCGACCCATCTAGTACATTAGTACGAATGTATTTAGGGGGAGAGTTTGGTGACAAGCCCGATGCTGTAAATGCCTATGCGGCTTCATTGTTTTATGCTGTAGATCGATATGCCAGTTACAAGCGTCATTGGGCTGATTATTATAATAACGGCGGTATTGTTGTTAGTGGAAGATATGTTGAGTCTAATGCGTATCATCAAATGGCAAAGCTTCCCGAAAATGAATGGGATGGATATTTAAATTGGCTTTATGAGACCGAATATATAAGAACGGCAATTCCAAAGCCTGATTCGGTTATTTTTCTTGATATGCCGTTAGAGGTGTCTGCTGCAATGGTTGAATCACGTTACAGTGGAGATGAGACAAAAAAAGATATTCATGAAAAAGATATGGCATATCTTGCTACATGTAGAAAGGCTGCTAAATATGCTGCTGAAAAATGCAATTGGACGGTTATAAACTGTGCGGAAAACGGAAAGCCAAGAAGCGTTGAAGACATTTCAAATGAAATTTTGTCGGTTGTTTTGTCGGCTTTAAAGTGATTGCTTATTAGTGTGACAGGAGTTTTTTTATGTATTATGTTTTTTTAGCAGACGGGTTTGAGGAGATAGAAGCTTTGGCGACAGTTGATATTATGCGTCGTGCTGAAATCGAGGTATATACCGTAGGTGTCGGCAATAAGGTTATAACCAGTTCTCATCAAATACCTGTCGTTGCCGATGTTATAGATTGTGAAATATGTCCTGATAAAGATTGTGAAGGTATTATTTTGCCAGGTGGTATGCCTGGCACATTGAATTTAGAAAAATCAAAAATCGTGCAAGGCTTTATTGACTATGCTGCCGAGCATAATTTATTGATTGCCGCTATTTGTGCAGCACCTTCGGTTTTAGGCCATAAAGGTTTGTTGAGTGGAAAAAAAGCGGTCTGTTTTCCGGGCTTTGAAGAACAACTTTCGGGTGCAATGATTTGCGATGATGCTGTTATGACGGATGGCAACATTATTACAGGCTGCGGTGCAGGTGCTGCGTTGAAATTTGGTTTTGAAATAGTTAAATATGTTCAAAATGAAGCTTCTGCGAAGCATTTTAAGGACGCAATGTTATGCGACCGATAGATATAAGAGAGTATAAAGCCGAGCTGCGTAATACTTTAAAAGAAGAACGCAGAAATATGGATAAAACCGTAAAGGACGAGCTTGACGGCGGTGTTACAAAAAATGTTTTTAGGCTGTATCAATATCGTTCTGCCAAGACTATATTGGTGTATGTATCTACGGCTATTGAGGTTGATACATTTAAAATAATTGAAGGTGCCTGGCGTGATGGTAAAAGGGTTGCCGTTCCTAGATGTATACCCGACACGCGTTTGATGGAGTTTCATTATATCGAGTCTTTTGATGATTTATCACCGGGGACCTTTGGTGTACTTGAGCCTAATAAGTCTCTTCCCGTAATTGATGATTTTAGCGGGTGCCTTATGTTGTTACCTGCTCTTTCTATTGATTACTTGGGCTATCGTTTGGGATACGGTAAAGGCTATTATGACAGATATATGTCAAGGTTTAACGGTGCTTGTGCCGGTATTTGTTATTCTCATAACATAAGACGCCATATGTATCACGGAAGATATGACCGACCTGTTGACGTTATAGTTACGGAAAAATGGATAAAGGATGTCAGTGCTCGTCGGCGTGATGAACGCAGAAAATTTTTGAAGCAGCGATAATTATTAAAAATTCTGCCATAATAACGGAGGTTAAAATGGATAATTTTTCTTTTGAAAATTTAAATTTTTCGGAAAATGAAGAAAATAATTCTTCCGAAAATATAAAAAATCAAGCCGACAATAATGATAATAAAGATAGTAATAAGGGTATGCTTGATGATACTAATCTTTCGGAAGATTTTGTTATTGGACAGGATTTTTTCATTGATGACACCGAAGAGTTTCTTTATGTTGAAGAACAAGGCAAGAAAAAGAAGTCTCGCAAAAATAAAGGTGTTGGAAAAGGTTGTCTCGGTGCGGTTGTTTGGATGGCTGCAATTTTAATTATTGCTGTTATTGCTGCAGTAGGCGCATGTTATTTGGGAATGGATTATTTTGGCGTAAGTTTTGACAGTGATTCTGCTGAAAATAATATTGAAATCGTTGTTGAAAAGGGAGATACCGCTAAAAAGATAGCAGATATGCTTGAAGAAAAAGGTGTTATAGAAAGTCCATTATTTTTTAGGTTTTATGCAAGTCAAAGCGGTAATGCAGCTAATTTTAGAAATGGTGTTTATTATTTTAGCAAACAGGATAGTTATGAAGATATAGCCGAAAAGCTTATTAAACAAGGGCAACAAGCCGATTCGGTAAAGGTAACTATACCTGAAGGATGGACGGTTGACCAGATTGCCGAACGTTTGCAGGAAAACAAGGTTTGTACTGCTGCACAATTTAAAGAAGCAGTCAATGAGGCCGACAGTGTTAAATACAACTATGACTTTATGTCTGAAATTAGGACCGAGTTGCAAGGCGTCCATTATCGTTTAGAGGGATATTTATTCCCTGATACATATTATTTTTATGCAACTAATAATAAATCGGGTGCCGAGCAGGCTATAAAAAAGATGCTTGATAATTTTGATAAAAAAATAACCTCGGATATGCGTGAAAAAGCAAAGAGTATGGGGTACTCCATGCATGATATATTAACATTGTCCTCCATAATTGAGTTAGAGTCAAGTGTGGCAAAATATTCTGACAAGCAATTAGTATCGTCTGTTTTTTGGAATCGTCTTAATAATTGGGGAGACAGCGCTTTCTTGCAATCCGACCCGACAAAGAATTATAAATATAATAAAGATACATATGATACCTATTTATCTCCGGGTCTTGCACCGGGCGCGTATTGTTCGCCAAGTTTAGATTCAATAAAAGCTGCCTTGTGCCCCGAAAGCAGTGAATATTATTTCTTTGTTACCGATAAAAACATGAAATTTTATTTTAATAAAACCAATGCTGAGCATGACCGTACAATTAAAAAGCTGAAAAACGAAGGATTATGGGCGTGAGTGTAAAAAATGAAAAAATTAGAATTATTGTGTCCGGCAGGTGACCTTGAACGCCTTAAGGCTGCGGTTGATTTTGGCGCCGATGCAGTTTATCTTGCAGGTGAGGAGTTCGGTATGCGTACCGCCGCTACAAACTTTGGTGAGGATGATATGCGTATCGGTGTTGAATATGCTCACAGTAACGGCGTTAAGGTTTTTATTACCTGCAATACTCTTCCTCATAATGATGAAATACCACGTTTGCCCGCATTTCTTGAAATGTTAGCCGGTCTTCAAGTAGACGGAATTATTGCTTCTGATATAGGAACTATCGGTTTGGTGAAAAAATATTGTCCTAAGCAAGAATTACATGTATCGGTTCAATCGGGAATAGTTAATTATGAAACGGCACGTGCATTTCATGATATGGGTGCTAAGCGTATTGTTGTTGCACGTGAGTTGTCTTTAAATGAGATAGCAGAAATTCGTGCAAAAACCCCTAAGGAGCTTGATATTGAAGCTTTTGTTCATGGTGCTATGTGTGTATCTTTTTCGGCACGCTGTCTTTTATCATCATATATGACCGGCAGAGATGCTAACCGAGGTGATTGTGCACAATCATGCAGGTGGAGTTATTCACTTATGGAAAAAAACCGTGATGGACAATATTTTGACATAACCGAAACAGATAAAGGCACATATATTCTTAATGCCAATGACCTTTGTATGGCTGAGCATATAAAGGATATGTCTGACGCCGGAATATACAGCTTGAAAATTGAGGGCAGGGCAAAATCACACTATTATACGGCTGTTACAGCTAATGCTTATCGCGGTGCGATTGATGAGTTTTTGCGCAATCCTAAATCCGACGTACCGGCTTGGGTAATAAATGAGCTTAATAAGATAAGCCATCGCCCGTATTCAACAGGCTTTTATTATGGCAGACCGGATAACAGTCAAACCTATCTTACAGCCGGATATATCAGAGATTATTCGGTTGCCGGTATTGTTAAGGATTATCAAGACGGAATGGTTGTGTTGGAACTTAAAAATAAGTTTCTAAAAGGGCAAGAATTAGATTGTTTACAGCCTAAAGCTGAGCCATTTATAATAAAAGCAGATAAAATGTTTGATGGTAACGGTAACGAGATTGACTCGGCACCGCATCCTACTATGACGGTCAAGATTCCGTGTAAAGAAAAGGTCAAAAAAGGCTCACTTTTGAGAATGAAATCAGAATAATGATTAAATCACCCTTTATTACCAAAAATATAAAGGGTGATTTTTATGAATTATTATAAAAGAGCAATTTTCTGTTTTGTTTCAATGCTTATAGTTATGGTTGTTTGCGGTGCAAGAGTTTTTGTAATAGCTACTGATGAAAAATTGTCAGAAGCGGCAGTTAATCAGTCAACACGTCGTGTGACCATTGCTCAAAACAGGGGGCAGATTTTTGATTGCAACGGTGTGCAATTGACCGACATTGAAAAAGAAACGGTTACCGTTGTTTTTCCTTGTGAGCAGGGCATTATCGCCCTTTCGGAAATGCTGGATGGTATTGAACTGGAAAATGGAATCAAGCGACTTAAAAAAGGGGACTATGTTGTAGTAAGAGGAAAAACTCCTTTAACAACTGGTGGTTGTGAAATATTAAATGTACCATTGCGTTATGGTGATACCGCTACACATCTTCTCGGTTATGTCGACAACGATGGGCATGGTCTTAATGGAATAGAAAAAGGGCTAGATGATGTTCTGTATTCAGATAGCGGTATTAGTATCCTGTATAGCGTTGATTCGGTAGGCAGAATGCTTCCCGGTGCTCAACGTACAGTAGATTATGGTACTAAGGGTGGTAATGTTACTCTTACAATTGACGGTATTATACAAAAAATTACTCAAAGGGCAATGGAAAATGTATCAGCCGGAGCGGCAGTTGTAATAGATGCTGAAAGCGGTGAAATACGTTCTATGGTGAGCAAACCCGATTATGACCGTAATAACGTTGCCGAATATCTTACAGATAAAAATTCTCCGCTTATAAACCGAGCACTTTACCCTTACAATGTCGGTTCGGTTTTTAAGCCTTGCCTATCTGTAGCAGCGTTAGAAAATCATTTAGAAGATTATTGCTACGATTGCAAGGGAGCATTTAGTATTGGTGATTTAACATTCAAGTGTAATAAATCACAAGGACACGGTACTTTGGATTTATCGCAGGCTTTAGCATATTCGTGTAACACATATTTTTATACCTTGGGATTAAATTTAAAGGCAGATAATTTATACAAAACAGCCAAGCTTTTTCGATTCGGAGAGGCGTTGGATTTGGGAGCAAATATTGTGTCTCAAAAGGGTAGTATAACCGATAAAAATAAGCTTGAACGTATAGATGCTGCAGTGGTAAACCTATCAATAGGTCAAGGTGATTTGCTTTTAAGCCCTATTGCTATTTCTACAATGTATTCAGCTATTATAAATGATGGAAGATATTATCTTCCTAAGGTTATAAAAAGTACCGAAAAAAATGGAAAGGTAACAAATTATAATCAATCGTTGCCAACGGTAACGATGAAAAAAAGCACTGCCGATATTGTAAAAAATCAGCTTGTAAACGCCTTGAAAAACGGAACAGGCAAAGAAGCTTATGTTGAAGGGATTTCTGCAGGCGGAAAAACAGGAACAGCACAAACAGGTTGGGAAGATAACGGTAGGAGTATACTAAATGGTTGGTTTTGTGGTTTTTATGAAGGCGTTACGGGAAAGTATGTGATAGTTATTTTAAAAGAGGATGTAAAATCCGGTTCGGCAGACTGTGCGCCGATTTTTAAAGAAATAATCAGTCAATTGCATTATAGAAATTATTAAGTGGTTTAAAAAAATCATTGATAAAATTACTATATATTTTTCGGAGGTTAACGATGACACAACTTGAAAAGGCAAGAGAATTTTTTAAAAATGACCGCTATGCAACCGAATTAACAGGAATTGTTATAGAAGAGGTTGGAGAAAATTTTGCAGAATGCAGTCTTAGTTTAAATGAAAAGCATTTAAATGCAGTAGGTCATGTTATGGGAGGCGTGATTTTCACCCTTGCAGACTTTGTGTTTGCTGTTTCTGCAAATTTAGAAGAGCCGTCAACGGTCACAGTATCGAGTCAGATTTGTTATTTAGATTCAGTAAAAGGGAAAAAACTATATGGTAAGAGTCAGCTTTTGAAGGACGGTAGGACAACCTGTTTTTATAAAATTGATATTTATGATGAGTTGGGTACTGCGGTTGCTGTTGTTACAACAACCGGAATGCACTTGATAAAAAACTGATTAGGGTTGAAAAAGTTTAAAATCAATGCTATAATACTCCATATATTGCAGTTTTCTGCAAAATAATTTTAACCGGAGAATAATTATGGCAAATGAAAAAGAAAACAATCCGGTAGAGCAACAAAAGAAACGACAACAGGAACAAATAGAATTAAAAAAACTCAGACAAGAGTTTGAGCGTTCTCCTGAATCATTTGTTGCCGAAGGTCCGGCTGCGGCGCCACAGCAATCAACAAAAAGTAAGGTTTCAAATTTTTGGTATTACAGCAAATATACTATTGCTTTTATGCTTATTATTGCAATAATTTTAACTATTGGCATAGCACAATGCACGAACAGAACAAAATATGATTGTACGGTTGTTGTGTATCTTAAACGATATGTTTCCAGCACTATGATTGAAAATATTTCTTTAGTTGCTGAAAAATACTGTGAGGATTATAACGGCGACGGTGAGGTTAATGTACGGGTTGTTGACTGTTCCGTAAGTGATGCGGAAAAAATGACAGAGTATGGGCAGACAAAGGTAAATATGTTGATGGGGCAACTTTTAAATGAGGAAGCAATTATCTATATTGTAGATAAGGCTGCACTGGAAGGCTTTGATGAGGTTGCAGGAGGAGTTTTTGTTGATGACTCGTTAGGATTACCTGAATATAACGGACGAGCGTTTAAACTAAACGGAAGTAGCTTTGACACAGCTTTTGACGTGGTGAGTGAAGGCTTTTCGAGTGAAATAGAATATTATATTGTTCGCAGAAGAGTTAGTGACACCCTAATTGATGATAAAAAAGATGTAGCCAAACATTCTTCGCATGCTAATGAAATTATAACAAAAATCATGAGTGACCCCAAATTAGAAAAACTTGTAAAATAAACAAACGGCTGTTACAAGCAGCCAGATTTCCGCCTGTGGCGCAGTTGGATAACGCAGCAGATTCCGATTCTGAAGAACAGGGGTTCGAATCCCTTCAGGCGGGCCAAAGAAAAAGACAAGTTTCTTTCGAAACTTGTCTTTTTCAGTTATATTCGCCTTGCGGCGAGTTATATTGCTACGCAGTGATATTCGGCTAAAGCCGAGTGATATTGCCCTTCGGGCAGTTTTGGAGGCGAATATAATATCACTTCTGCAAAGCAGAAATATCACTATGCCGTTAGGCATAATATCACTCTGTTCGTTAGAACAGAATATCACTAAAAACTATAGGGGTTTGAACATATAGGTCAAAAAATTAAAGGGCATCGAATTTGTGCGACCTTTTCAGAAGAACAGCCGCCAACGCTTTTGCGTTGGCGGGTGTTCTTTTTATTACTCAAAACAAACAAATAGGAAGGGTTTTTCACCTTAATTAAAGACTTTTTAAAATATCCAGCATATCACTTAAACTTTCAGGTGAAACCTTGGTTGGCATTTTGCTTTCTTTTACACAATAATAACGTATTTCGTTTGCGTAGGCATCACTTTTGGTAATATCGGCTTTCTGCTTCGTTTTCTTTGTTAATTTCAAACTCAATAGATTCTGCGTCAGTAGTGTGGGTATAAGTTTTCCGTTTTTATATACAATGATGGCATCATCAAATTGGAACATAAAGTTGCTTTTAAAAGGATATGGCGCAGCAAACCAAGATGCTTGAGAATTAATGAAAAATCCATTATATTCACAATCAGAAGACTTTTTATTACTGTGTGTTTTGTATTAGTTTTCGGTCCACATTGAATATATACCGTATTTCAGTGCGTTTTTCAGACGTTCGCGAGAACGACTCAGATGTCGTGAGACAGTTGATTTGGATATATTGTATTTTTTAGAAATATCGGTAACGCTTGCACCTTTGAAATAATATTCATTGACCATTTGGCGTTGGCGGTCAGTTAATTCGGATTCAATAGCTCGTAAAAGGTCTTTTTTCATAGAGTTTAATTGTCGAGCATTAGTTTCTCCGTTATATGCTGATGCAGTGTTTAAACGGTCTCCGAATATTTCAAGGCTAAATGTTGTTCTGTTCATTTCTTTTTGCTCCTTTTCGATAATTGATTAAAATATTTGCATAACGTCGGCATTCAGCAGCATCTGAATAAAGCGACACAATACGTCTTTTCATAAGTATTTTATTATTTCCGGATAGGCTGTTAATTGTTTTATTTAATGAATGAATATGATTGAGCAATCGTTCAGCTTGTGTTAAGTATTGATATCCGATTTCCTCGAGTTGCATTGTATTTATTCCTCCTGTCACACGATTAGTGTAGTAGACTGTTTTATATACCCAAAAAATGTCAATTCACACGACCGATCAAGTAAATACTAGCACGAAGTGTGTAGAAAGGCAAGTAAAATTTGTCAAAAATCACACATTTCGTGTAATTGAAATAACTGTTGGTACAACATTTGTGCAACAATTGTAAATAATTATAAATGTATAGTTGAAAAACCACACATATTGTGGTATTATAATTATGGAAATATTAAATTCAGCCCTACTTTTATCATAAGCCATCAATTATTTTTGTGAAACGGAGAATGTTATGAATTTAACTGGAGATAGAATAAAAAAACTGAGAAAATCTCATGGTTTTACGCAAAGTCAGTTGGCACAAAAACTTGGTGTTTCTCCAAGTACAATCGGAATGTATGAACAGGGAAGAAGAAACCCTGATAGCAGTATGTTGGTTAAGATAGGAGAAACTTTTTCTGTTACAACAGATAGTTTGTTGGGTTTGCCTGAAAAGACCTGTGAAGCCAAAGATATAATAGCAGAACTTCGTGAAAGGATAACAAACGGAAAAGGTGTTATGTTGAATGGTGCACCAATGAGTGTTGAAGACCGAGAAAAGCTTTTAGAGGCTATAGAAATTGCAACAGGAATTATTTTTGCCAAGAAACCCCGAAAAGAACGTAAAAAGTGATGTTGTTTTCCATATACATTTAAATATGCTATATGTAGCAAGTAACCGCAACATAATGTAGTATTTATTACAAAGTATGAATTTATTTGGTTTATAGCCAAATTTTTATTGACATAAAGGCTATTATTGAGGTATAATCTTATCTTGATAAGGTATGTCACTGTGTATAAATATGGTGAGTAACTTAAAAGGTGACCGAAAAGGAGGTTTGTAAAATGAAAAGAACTTATCAGCCGAAGAAGCTTCAAAGAAAGAAAGAACATGGATTTCGTAAAAGAATGTCTACTGCAAATGGACGCAAGGTGCTTGCTCGTCGTAGAACAAAGGGCAGACATAGTCTCTCATACTAATTTAAATGTCGCTTTAATGTGACCTTTAAAAGTAAGACTCATGTTTTGTAAAAAAATAATTCTGAAACGGAATGACTACTATGGAAATCCTCAAGCTTAATCTTAATAAGGATTTCAGACGTATTTACGGCAGAGGGCATTGCCATGTGCATCCTCTGCTGGTAACCTATATAATGCGTAATAAGCGCGGTGCTTTACGTTATGGTATTACCACAGGAAAAAAAGTGGGCTGTGCTGTCAACCGCAACCGTGCAAGACGTGTTATTGATGCTGCACTTAAAGATTGTATAAAATATATTGACTGCAATGGCGTAGATATAGTTTTTGTGGCTCGGTCATGTACACCGACTGTTAAAAGCCAAGATGTTTATGAAGCAATGATGGGGCATTTTATTGCAGAAGGAATCTGTGTGGCTGGTGAGAAATGAAATTTGTTTTTATTAAACTTATAAGGTTTTATCAAAAATTCATATCCCCGCGAAAGGTAAGCTGTTGTCGTTTCATACCAACCTGTTCCTGTTATGCTATTGAAGCATTTGAAAAAAGGGGAGTTTTTGTGGGTGGTGCATTAACAGTGTGGAGAATTTTGCGGTGTAATCCTTTTTGTAAAGGCGGATATGACCCTGTGCCGAAAACTAAAAAAAGGCAGAATAAATGTACCAAATAAAAAAGTTATAATATTTTTATTCGACAAATTATATGGTCGAAAGTAAGGATTTTAATATGAGCTATATAAGTAATGCGATGGGTTGGATTCTTTCCAAACTAAGTAGTTTGTGCGGTTATAATTTTGCAGTATCCGTCTTTGTGTTTACCTTGTTAGTTAATCTGTTAATGCTACCGCTGACTTTAAAATCGCAAAAATCAACTGCAAAGCAGGCAAAATTAAAGCCGAAGCTTGATGCGTTGAAGAAAAAATACGGAGATGACAGGCAAAAGTATAGTGTTGCCATGCAAGAACTCTATAATAAAGAAGGAGTTTCTATGGGTGGCGGCTGTTTGCCTATGATTATACGTCTTGTTATTATGATGGGTGTTTATTGGGCTGTTGCAAGTCCGCTTACCTATGTTGTAAATATTGACAAGGCGGCGGTTGACTCTGCTGTAAAGTGGACTAAATATGTAAGTGTTGTTGAGGACGACAGCGCCTCGGTTAGTGATGCTGAGTGGGAAATGCTGGGCTTATCGTCACGTGTTCAAAGTGATGATGTTATCACGATGACCGAAAAGTATAATAATAACCACGATACCGCATATTATGCAAAGCTGTCTATTATAGATGAAGTTGTGTCAAGTGACAAAAAATTTGAGGACGGAACAACAGAGAAAAAAATTGTTGACCTAGCCACTAAGGTTACAGGCAGAGATTCTCAAAAAGAGGTTGAGATTGCAAATTATATAGTTGAAGGCAATGCTGATTTTGAACCGATTGTAAAGGATAAATTTGTTGAAAATGGTGGAGATGTTTCTAAATTGGATAAAATTGATTTCACTATGTTTGGAATTAATTTAACACAAACTCCTGATTTTTCTTGGAATTTTTCTAAATTTCAATCGTCTTGGATTATTCCTATAATATCTTTTTTATCGGCAATGGCTTCAAGTATTGTATCAATGATTATACAAAAGAAAGCTAATCCTGATGCGCCTAATATGGCGTTTATGATGCTTACAATGCCATTATTTTCACTTTACATTGCATTTAAAGTGCCGGGAGCTGTGGGCTTCTATTGGGCATGTTCAAGTGCAATTTCAGGTGTGTTGCAGGTTTTAACACAGACCTTATATGGTCCAAATGTGGTTATTGCAAAAGAGCAGTCGAAGAGTATTGTAGAGCGTGTAAAGGTAGAGCAGGCTATAATCAGCAAAATAGATACTGCTGATGGAATTACCGACAAAGAATGATTTTAATCTATTCCAAGGAGGAATTAAGTTGATTATTAAAGAAGCTACCGGTTATGGTAAAACGGTTGAGGAGGCTCGTGAAGATGCTGAAAAACAACTCGGTGCCGGTATAAATGACGATGTTCAGTTTGAGGTTTTGGCGACTCCTAAGAAAAAAGTTCTTGGTCTTTTCGGCGGAAACGATGCCAAGGTAAGAATTTATATTGAAGTTCCTGATGCCCCTGTTAAAAAAGAGAAAAAAGATGGTTCAAAAAACAACAAAACAAAAGCAGAAAATAAAACAGCTAAAAGACCTGTAAAACCTGAAAAAAAGGTTGAGAGGGAAAATAATGATGTTGCAAAAACAGAAGTAGCAGGTGTTCCTGCGTCTGAGATTGATGCCACTTCCGGCATCGGCAAGGCGTACGGTTATTTGGTAGGAGTGCTTGAAAAGCTTGGCTGCACTGAAACAGACGCAATCATATCAGAGGTTGAAGGCGGCTCAAAGATTACCTTTAAAGAAAGTGACAAGCTGGGTGTTGTTATAGGACGCAGAGGGGAAACCCTTGATGCATTACAGTATTTGGCATCGCTTGTTGCAAATGAAAACAACAGTGGTTATTATCGTGTTGTTATTGATATAGGAAATTATCGCGAAAAGCGGGAAAAAACCCTTGAAAATCTAGCTAAAAGAACTGCAGGGCAGGTACTTCGTACCAGACGAAGCCGTTCTTTAGAGCCTATGAATCCGTATGAAAGACGTGTTATTCATACTGCTGTACAAAATATTGATGGTGTTGTATCGTCGTCAGTAGGAGTCGGTCAAAACCGTCGTGTTGTTATTTCTCTTGAGGGAAAAGCAATTGATGCTGGCGAACGTAACAGTGCCTCAAGGCAAAGACAGGGCTTGAGGGAATCAAGTCAAGAGTCATGCAAACCAGAAGCACAACAGGTTGAAAAACCAAAGCAAACCGATGGTACTAAGCTTTACGGTAAATTGAAATAATTTAGGCGGATTTTGAGTTTTCGGTCTCGGTCTGCTCGAATGGATATGGTGTCCCTTTGGGCAGCCGTATCCATTTTTGTTATTTGGAGGGTTTATGGACGTATCTGTGGGAGATAAGCTTGTTATGAAAAAACCTCACCCGTGCGGAAGTTTTGTTTTTAAGGTATTGCGTTCGGGTATGGATTTTAAGTTACAGTGTGAAAGTTGTAAGCATGAAATAATGATACCGCGTGTTAAGGCGGAAAAAAATATTAAACAGATTATAAAGGACAGTAATAATGTTTGAAAAAATAGATGCCGTTGAAATAAGGTTTGACGAAATTGCTCTTAAAATGACCGACCCTGTGATTATATCGGACACAACTGTGCTAACCGAACTTATGAAAGAACATCGTCAGCTAGAACCGCTTGTAACGGTGTATAGAGAATATAAAAAAGCAAAATCAGATGCACAAGGTGCACTTCAAATGCTTGAATCCGGTGGTTTAGATAAAGAATTAAAAGAGCTTGCCGAGGAAGAGCTGGATACTGCAAAGGCGGAGATTGAGCGTTTAACCGAGGAATTGAAAATTCTTCTTTTGCCGCATGACCCGAATGATGATAAAAATGTTATTATAGAAATAAGAGGCGGTGCCGGTGGTGAGGAGGCGGCTTTATTTGCTGCAAGCCTTATGCGTATGTATACTATGTATGCAGAATCAAGACGTTGGCATATTGAACCGATAGGTGCTAGTGAAACAGAATTGGGCGGCTATAAAGAAGTAAGCTTTATGATAGAGGGCGTCGGTGCATATTCCAGGCTAAAATATGAAAGCGGTGTTCATAGGGTTCAACGTGTTCCTGAAACCGAAACACAGGGCAGAATACACACATCTACCGTTACCGTTGCTGTTTTGCCTGAGGCAGAAGATGTAGAATTAGAAATTAATCCTGCTGACCTTCATATTGATACCTATCGTTCGGGTGGCGCCGGTGGACAGCATGTTAATAAGACCGAGTCGGCTATTCGAATAACACATATACCGACAGGACTTGTGGTTGAGTGTCAGGACGAAAGAAGTCAATATAAAAATAAAGATAAAGCCATGAAGGTTTTGCGTTCAAGACTGTATGACCGTATGGTTGAGGAACAAAATACAGCAATTGCAAATGACCGTCGTGCACAGGTAGGTACGGGTGACCGTTCAGAAAGGATAAGAACATATAATTTTCCGCAAAGTCGCGTAACCGACCATAGAATAGGTCTTACCTTGTATAAGCTCGAACAAATTATGAATGGTGATATTGATGAGTTGATTGACCCGTTGATTGCATATTACCGAGCTGAAATGCTTAAGGCACAGGAAGATAATTAAAGCTGCAAAAGAGGAGATATAATGAAAACCGAACGATTGTCGGTTATGAATGTTAAAAGTGATAAAGCAACGCTTTTGCGTGCTTGCGAGATATTGAAGAATGGTGGCTTGGTAGCAATCCCTACCGAGACTGTTTATGGTCTTGCAGCAAATGCTTATAATGTTAATGCAGTAGCAAATATATTTAAAGCTAAGGGCAGACCTCAGGACAATCCGCTTATCGTGCATATATCGGGAATGGATATGCTAAAGGATTTGGTAGAGGATATTCCGAAAAAGGCTTTGGAATGTGCTGAAAAATTTTGGCCCGGTCCACTGACAATGGTCTTAAAAAGAACTGAACGAGTACCAAAAGAGGTCTCTGCCGGACTTTCGACGGTTGCGGTTCGTATGCCTCTTAACGAAGTTGCACGTGCCATTATTGAAAATAGTGGACTACCGCTTGCAGCACCGTCGGCAAATCTTTCAGGGTCACCAAGTCCGACTTGTGCCGAGCATGTTTTGGCCGATTTAGATGGGAAAATAGATGCCGTTGTTGTGTCTGATAAGGCTGAGGTGGGTGTTGAATCAACGGTAATCACGTTTTGCAGTGATCCTCCGCGGCTTCTGCGTCCGGGCGGAGTTACACTTGAACAATTAAGAGAAGTGTTGCCCGATATTGTCGTAGATAAGGCGGTTTTATCGCAACCCGAGGAGGGAAAACCTGTTGCATCACCCGGCATGAAATATAAGCATTACAGCCCTAAAGCAAAGATAGTTTTGTTGGATGGAAGCTTAGATTTATTTGCAAAATATGTAGAACAAAAAAAGACAGATAAAACATTTGCATTAGTTTTCGATGGGGAGGAAAAAGCCGTTACGGTTCCTACTGTTTCGTTTGGAAACAAACAAAATGATAAAGAACAGGCAGCAAGACTGTTTGATGCCTTACGTGAGCTTGATTTTAAGGGGTGTAAAATCTGCTACGCAAGAATGCCGAAAAAAGAAGGCGTTGGTCTTGCAGTGTATAACCGTCTTATAAGGGCGGCGGCTTTTGAAGTTATACAATTATGATTATAATAGGCTTAACAGGACCTACAGGCAGTGGAAAATCAACCGTTGCTGCACTGGCAGAGAAAAAAGGGTTTTTGGTTATCGATTGTGACAAGGTTGCAAGTGTTGTAACAAAGCATAATAAAGAGTTGCTTGATAAATTATGTCAAGCCTTTGGGAACGATATTATAAATCAACAGGGCGAATTAAACCGAAAACTTTTGGCAGAGAGGGCATTTTCTACTGCTGATTCTACTGAAAAATTGAACGAGATTTCATTGCCTTTTATTGTATCTGAAATTTCCAAAATGCTTTTAAAAGCAAAAAAAGATAATGTAAAGACCGTTGTTTTAGATGCGCCTACCTTGTATGAAAGCGGTATTGATGAGGTGTGCGATAGTGTAATTGCAGTGCTTTGTCCGAAAAATATTCGTCGTGAGCGAATTATAACACGTGATGGTTTGACTCCTAACGAGGCTGATGTAAGACTTAATGCATCTAAACCGGACGAATTCTATACTATGAAAACTAAACATATTATTTACAATATAGGTGATTTTCAAAGCTTTAGAAGCACAGCACTTGAAGTACTTTGTAAAGTGGTTGACAATATATGAAAAAAGTCCGCAATATTTTAAGGTTTTGCTTTTGTATTATCATGCTGGTTATTGTGGTTTTTGTAGGGTATAATATAACTTTGAAATTTATTTATCCGATTAAATACAGTGACCAGGTACAAAAATACAGTTCAGAATACGGCATAAAGCCAGAGCTTGTTTATGCGATTATAAAAAGTGAGAGTGATTTTGATAAAGATGCAATTTCTCATGCAAATGCGTATGGATTGATGCAATTAACTAAGGAAACCTTTAACGATGTAAATATTATGTTAAAAGAAGAAAACAGATATAACTTTGACGAGCAATGGAATAATGCAGAAGTAAATATTAAATACGGTACAAAATATTTGCAGTACCTTTTGAATTTATTTGATGATAATGAAATTGCCGCTATTGCTGCTTATAATGCAGGAATGAATAATGTTAAAAAATGGTTCGATAACGGAACGTTTAATCAAGAAAATATTCGTTTTAAAGAGACCTATGATTATGTAAAAAAGGTTTTACGTGCTGAAAAATATTATAAAAACATTGAAAAACAATAACGAAACAACAAAGATTAAGGAGGACTTATTTATGTCGGATTATGAAACCTTAAAAGAAAAGCTTACCTTAAAAAGAACAAATGGTTTGCTTAATGACCGATTCAGTGCTGAAGAGATAGAACAATTTTGCAAAGGCTATTGTGATTTTTTAGGCTTTTGTAAAACCGAAAGACTCAGCGTTAAAAAATCAATAGAATTAGCCAAAGAAAAAGGTTTTAAGGAATTTGATTATAATGTAAAATATAAAGAGGGAGACAAGGTATTTGTAAACAACAGAGGAAAACTTGTTGCTTTAGCGGTTATAGGAAAAGAACCGATTGAAAACGGCGTTAGAATTGCTGCAGCTCATATTGACTCTCCCAGACTTGACTTAAAACAAAATCCGTTATATGAGGATAGTGAATTGGCGCTTTTTAAAACTCGTTATTACGGTGGAGTGAAAAAATATCAATGGACAACAGTTCCGTTGGCTTTACATGGTGTTATTTGTAAAAAGGATGGCACGATGGTTGATATTTCAATCGGAGAATCTTTAGACGAGCCGTGTTTTGTTGTTACTGATTTGCTACCACATCTTAGTCAAGAGCAATATAAGCGTAAGGCCGATGAAATTATAAAAGGCGAGGAATTAAATGTTCTTGTCGGAAGTCGTCCTTTTAAAGATGATAAGGGCAGTGAGCTTGTAAAGCTTAATATATTAAAAATATTGTTTGAAAAATATGGTATTACAGAAGAAGATTTTCTATCTGCAGAGTTAGAATGTGTGCCGGCGGGTAAACCTCGTGATATTGGTTTTGACCGCAGTTTAATAGGCTCTTATGGTCATGATGACCGTGTGTGTGCATATGCTTGTTTAACCGCAGCACTTGACCAAACCACGCCGAACCATACTGTTGTATCAATTCTTGCCGATAAAGAGGAAACCGGTTCTGATGGAAATACAGGTTTAAAATCGGCGTTTTTAAAGCATTTTATTTGTGAACTTGCTAAAATGCAGGGTGGAGATGGTTATCGTGCATTGAGAGCATCAAAATGTTTGTCTGCAGATGTAAATGCGGCTTTTGACCCGACCTTTGCCGATTCTTATGAAAGATGTAATGCATCTTTTGTAAATTACGGTGCGGTTATTACTAAATACACAGGTGGACGTGGTAAAAGCGGAACCTCTGATGCTTCAGCAGAATTCGTTTCGTGGATTAGAAAAATACTTGATGAGCGCGGTGTTGTTTGGCAGACCGGTGAGCTTGGCAAGGTGGATTTAGGTGGCGGCGGAACGGTTGCGATGTATATTGCAAATCTTGGCGTTGATGTTGTTGATTTGGGCGTTCCCGTTCTTTCAATGCACGCACCTATGGAGGTTGTTTCTAAATTTGATGTTTATATGACATATCTTGCAGTTAAAGCATTATTTGAATCAGAATGATAAGAGCCTGTTGATTTATTGACGGTTGATAGCAATAAATCACCCGGCTTTATTAAAATTTTGTAATAAAATATTATTTTGGTG
>JAZSAC010000004.1:0-17572 GCA_045601645.1 Acutalibacteraceae bacterium
TTGAATATAACATGGAAAGCGGATATTCTCATCTGAAGTGACATTTGGTCATCGCCTGGGAAGAGTGAAACCAAAAGATTTACCATTGGCTCCTTGAATATCCAAATTATTGAGGAAAAAATAACTGTTCCGATTGTATTAAAGGTAAAGTGGATAAGAGCCACACGCTTTGAATTAGCATTAGCGCCAACCGATGCAAGCAATGCGGTTACACAAGTACCGATATTTGCACCAAGTACGATAAATAGCGCCATATCAAGCGGCAACACACCCGCGCCCACCATTGTAATTACAACACCTGCAGAAGCAGACGAGCTTTGAATAAGGGCGGTAAAGATAACACCCACAAAGATTAAAAGCAACGGAAAATCTATTCTTTGGAAAATATCTGTAAACATATCTTCAACAAGCGGATTACCGAAAGCCTGCTCGCTACTCATTACTTCAAGACCTACGAAAATAAGTCCCAAACCACAACAAAGGCTACCTGCAATTTTAACTTTTTCCTTTTTGGAAAAACCCATCATAACACCCGCAAAGGCAAGCAGGTACATTGCCATATTAAAATAACCATTTTTTAAAGCTACCAACACACCCGTAATGGTTGTACCAATATTCGCGCCCATAATAATTGGGGTTGCCTGCATAAGCGTCATAACACCCGCGTTTACAAGGCCGATAACCATTACTGATGTTGCCGACGAACTTTGAATAATTGCCGTTACACCCGCGCCAATTCCAACACCCGAAAAACGATTATTACTGATTTTTTCAAGCAAGCGCTTCATTCCCGAACCTGCGCTCTTTTCCAAGGCGTCGCCCATAAAATTCATACCAACTATAAATACACCGACACCTGCCAATAGCCAGATAAGGCTTTCAATCAACTGCATAACTTCTTCTGAAGATACCATATTTTTTCTCCTTTTCGTTTCTTACAAGGTTAATTATACCAATTGACTTTTAATAAGTGAAATAGTATAATATTATAAAGTTCATATAGTTTTAGTTATGAAAATTATTATAAAGGAGTTTGCTATGACTATACGGCATCTTAAGATTTTTATATGCGTTTGTAAGCACAGCAATATGACAAAGGCTGCCGAAGAACTTTTTATTGCACAGCCTGCCGTCAGTAATGCTATTGCCGAAATTGAAAAAAATTACAAAGT
This sequence comes from Acutalibacteraceae bacterium, assembly GCA_045601645.1. GTDB lineage: Bacteria > Bacillota > Clostridia > Oscillospirales > Acutalibacteraceae > UMGS172. The sequence continues at coordinate 1,173 of JAZSAC010000004.1, forward strand.
GAAATTGTTCGAGCGTATAAATAAACGCCTGTTTTTAACCGACGAAGGCAAGAGACTGCTTATAAAAGCGCAAGAAGTTATTTCGGCTTTCAATGAGTTTGAGGAGCAAGCGCTTAATTCTTCAAAAAAGCCACTTTTAAAAATAGGCTCGTCACTTACCATAGGTAAGCAAAAGTTACCTTGGCTTTTGCAAAATCTTAAAGAAAGCTTTCCCGATATAGATTTTCAGATTTCTATTAACCAAACCTCAATAATAGAGAATAAAATTTTAAACGGCATGCTTGACTTTGCCTTTATTCAAGGCAAGCCATCAGATCAAAATATAAAATCCCGGCTTGTTGACTGCAACACTTTAATTGCTGTATGCGGCAAAAAATATAATATGCCCGACACCGTAACACTAAATAAGCTTTGCGAATACGACCTACTGCTCCGTGAAGACGAAAGTGTATCGCGCGAGTTTTTAGACCATATTTTTGCTCTTGAAAATATAGTTGTAACTCCTATTATGGAATCTATAAGTAACCAAGCGCTAATCTCTGCCGCCGTGCAAAACTTGGGTGTTACCATTATGCCCGAAGCGTTACTCACCCGTCAGCTAAGTAACGGCGATCTTCGCAAAATAACCGTTTCGGATTACGAATTCACACGAAACTCCTACCTTATCCACCACAAAGACAAATCCTTCGGCACTGTAAAAAAAGAAATTTTTGATTTTTGCTATAAAAACTATAATCATAAGAAAAACTAAAAAAAGATACCAAAGAGGCATACTGCGCAAGGAAGTATGCCTCAGTTATATTATCTGTGACAAAAGAAATTGGGAGAAACTTTTTTACGAAGTGTCTCCCAAGGGATAGCTTTTTTATATGTTTTAACTGCACAAAAAGACACGCAGAAATCACTTGACAATTAAGACACAGTTGTATATAATGATTCATGCAATGATAAACGGACGTTTAGCTCAGCTGGTAGAGCACCCGCTTGACGTGCGGGCGGTCGAGGGTTCGAGTCCCCCAGCGTCCACCAAAAAACAATAAATAATGTAGCGTTAAAAGCCTCGATAAATCGAGGCTTTTTATGTTTTATAAAACAAAAATTCAAGTACCTGTTTTAAATAAAAAAATTTTGTCTTTTCTCTTTACGTTCATAGTTTTTATTCAATTGCATAGATTTAATTAAAAAGATAAAAGAGGTTTTTTTATGGAAATCATTATAAATCACATTGAATATGACTATAACGCATATAATCATATTATGCAAAATATTGCCGAAAAATATAATTTTGTATCACTTAATGTCATTGGAAAAAGTGTTGCAGGAAGAGATATTAAAATGTTACGTATAGGTCAATCTAAAGACTACATACTTTATACAGCAGCAATACACGGAAGCGAACGTATTACTGCAACTGTTCTTTTAAGATTTATAGCTGAGCTATGTGAATGTCTTAAAAACGGCACAAAACTTGCTGATGTTGATGCCCGACGTGCATTGACAAATAAAGGTGTCATGTTTATCCCACTTTGCAATCCCGACGGCTGCGAAATATCTCTTAAAGGCATACTAGGTTGCGGAAATTCTGCCGGTCGTATACAAAAGCTTTGCAATAAGGATTTTAAGCATTGGAAAGCAAATCTTAGAGGAGTTGACCTTAACCACAATTTTGATGCCGGTTGGAATGAATTACATGAACTTGAAAGAAAAAACGGTTATTTCGGTCCGTCACCTACACGCTATGGCGGCACACACCCTGAAAGTGAACCCGAAACTGCTGCACTTACAAATCTATGTCGAACCAACGAAATAAGGCACCTATGTACCTTTCACTCACAGGGAGAGGTTATTTATTGGGATTATAAAAATATTCCCACCTTTCGAGGTAAAAAAATGGCAGAAATATTTGCAGCCTCAAGCCAATATTCACTAGCTGTGCCGACAGGCTTAGCCGTGGGCGGCGGATTTAAAGATTGGTTTATAGAAACATTTCACCGTCCCGGATTTACAATAGAAATAGGCAGGGGTGAAAACCCCCTACCTGCTCAAGACGGAGAAAAAATATATTCACAAATAAAAGAAATGATGATGTTAGGTCTGTTAATGTAGCCTTAAACGTTTTTTCTCAGTACCGTAAAGCCTAAACCATCTATCATAACCTTACCGTTATCACAAGTGTACCCAAATACTGCTGTTGCATCGTTCCACAATGGTCCTACATCAATAATTTTATGGTCACAACACCGGTTAACACAAACTGCCACCTGTTCTTTTTTACCCTTTCTGCTAAAAGCAATAACACCGTCACCACAATACAGCGGTACAAAATCGCCATCAAAAAAAGCCTCGCATCCACGACGAAATTTCCCGATTTTTTTATAAAAATCCACCAAATACATATCCTCGTTACCCCATGGGTAAAAGGAACGGCAAAATGGGTCTCCATACCCTTGTACTCCCGTTTCATCACCATAATAAAGCGAAGGAATTCCCGGTAATGTATACTGTATAATCGCAGCAAGATATAATAACTTTTTTGCATACTGCAGCTGTTCATCGGTCATCTTGCTTTTGCTTTGCCACTCTCTGCTTTTGTTTAAAGCCCTTTCTGCACCCAATGCCGTTAAAATTCTCTCTGTATCGTGAGTACCGATATGATTCATCAAAAGATGTAATGCTTCTTTAGGATAATTTTCATATATAGAACACACAATGTCAAAAAAAAGTTCTGCATTGCCATTTGTTAAAAATTCAATTATTGCCGTCGCAAAAGGATAATTCATAACCGAGTCTAACTGGCTTCCTCTTAAATATCTCCTTCTTGTTCCGTAACTAATTTTATTAGTCGCATCCTCCCAAACCTCTCCGATTATGATAGCATTTGGGTCTTCCTCTTTTACTGCGACGCGAATTTTATCCAAAAACGAATCGGGTAATTCATCGGCAACATCAAGTCGCCATCCCTTAATGCCCTGCCTAATCCAATACCGTAAAACACCGTTTTCCCCTGTAATAAAGCTGACAAAATCATTGTTTTCTTCATTGGTTTCAGGCAAAGACATAATACCCCACCATGCACTATATTTGTCAGGCCAGTTTTCAAATTTATACCAATTGAAATACTCAGACTCGGTAGAATTATAAGCACCTACAGTCTTATATCGATTATATTTGTTAAAATAACGGCTATCATCACCTGTATGCGAAAAAACACCGTCCAGAACAATTGAAATGCCATATTTTTGAGCACAGGCACAAAGCTCTTTCAAATTATTCTCATCTCCGAGTAATGAATCAACCCTCATATAGTCTGCGGTATTATAGCGATGATTTGAATGTGCTTCAAAAATAGGGTTGAGATAAATAATACTTACACCCAATTCCGACAAATAAGGTAGCTTTTGTTGAATCCCCTCTAAGTCACCACCGAAATAGTCATTTCCTAACGAACATGCGCCATTGTTTTGACGATGTTCCGGAACAGCTTGCTTATCGGTTTGAATAAACCGTTCACACGGAACATTTTTCTTTTGTGTGCCTGAAAAATAAAATCGGTCGGGAAAAATTTGATATATTATTCCGCCCTTAAAACAATCAGGAGTTTTGTAATCGGCTCTGTAAACCGTAAGCTGCCATTCTCCACCCTCATTAGAAACATACCCTTCACCGTTTTTAAAACGTGACACAAACATTCTTCCATATGCGGAATCATAGCAAAAGCTGTACCAATATAAACCCTCTTTTAAGGACATTTCGGTCTTAAACCAACGATAGTTCTCATCTAATACAACATCGGGTAACAACTCAATAAGCTGCTCTTCCCCACCATCCTCTCTGAGCCTTAAAAAAGCCAAACAACACCGTGCATCATTGTGCAAAAGCAATCTAAAAGTAACCGTCTGACTATCGTTAACAGCGCCAAACGGCGTTTTATATAAAATATCTCTCGAATCGAATGGAATGTATTTCATTTTTTCACCTTTTATAAATGTTTTTCAATACCTTATTCTAATTATACTACCTTTTCAAAAAGAAAAGAGGTAAAAATGCCAAATTTTACAGAGTTTATAAAATTTATCTTTGAAAACCCGAAAAGTTTGTTTGCAATTATTCCTGCACTGGCCCTTATGCTTGTTAACGGCTGGACCGACGCGCCGGTAACAATAGCTTCTGCTATACGTTCCAAAGCGTTACCGCTGAAAAAAGCCATATGGCTGACAGCGGCAGCAAATATACTTGGCGCTTATTGTACAACTCTATTCAGCAATTCAGTAGCAGTTAGTATTTATGAATTTTCAAATGTTAAACATATTAGCAGAGAAAATGTACTAATACTGCTTACCTCAGCCATTTTAACAGTAGTAATATGGTCTTTAGTTGCACTATATTTTGGTTTGCCTACCAGTGAAAGCCATGCATTATTATCAGGCCTTTCAGGCGCGGCGTTTGCACTAAACGGAGCTTCAGCTATAAAGATAACCGAATGGTTGAAGGTTTTTTTAGGAGTAGGCTTCTCGGTATTTGCTGCTGCAGGCTTGTCATTTTTAATATGTCATATAGTAAACACAAGACCGCCAAAAAACACAACTTTGCTGAAAAAACTGCAAATTGTGGGTGCAGCGGTATCGTCTTTTGCACATGGTTCACAGGACGGCCAAAAATTCGCCGGTCTGCTTACAGTTTCGGCAGCGCTGTATATCAATAATGAAAACTCAATATCGGTACCGTTATGGACAATACTTTTAAGTGCAGGTTTAATTTCATTAGGAACTCTTTTAGGTGGCAGAAAAATAATCGCCTCGTTTGAAAGCTTCACTTCAACTTCAGCATCTGCGGGAGTGGTTTCAGATATGGTTTCTGCCGCTGTTTTACTTTTGCTGTCAACGGTAGGAATACCTGCAAGCACAACACATGCCAAAACCTGTGCTGTTATAGGTGCAGGCTTTGCCAATGGTGAAACCAACGGAATAAAAAAAGTATTTCACATTATAACTGCTTGGGTAGTAACATTTCCGCTATGTTTTATACTGAGCTTTATATTATATTATATTTTAAACGTTTTGTGCTATTGATTCAACAATCGTCTTTAAGCCTTATTTGTTTTATTGTTCTTAGCAAACAGTTGAGAAACACCAAACAAAATAAGAAAAATTGCAAAAACCTTTGATAAATACCCTGCACCTATTATGTCAGCAGTTATATATCCCAAAACAGCACCCACAGCACCGCCAAACCACATTTTAAATACAACTTTCCACTCTATTTGCTTTCTTATAGAATAAATTATAATGGCTATTAAGCCGCTTGGAATAAAAAAAAGCAGGTTTATACCTTGTGCTTGTAACTGCTCATATGATGCAAAAACGGTTAAATAAATTAACAGCACACCGCCTCCACCCAATCCCATGGCACCGATTATGCCTGATAATATTCCGGCAATTATTACTTCAATTTTCATTCTTCTACCTCATTAACAGCTTAACACCGGCCCAAATCATAAAACAGGAAAACAAACGTCTTAACCAAGCATTTGATATTTTTTTTAATGCAACGGTGCCGATTACAGCGCCAATAATTCCCCATGGAATATATGTTAAAGCATCTGAAATATCGACACTACCCGACTTAATATACATTGCGGCACTTAACATAGATAGCGGCATTATTACGGCAACCGAGCCGGAGTGGCATTTTTTCTGTTCTAAACCGCATTTTTTTAAAATCGGCACCGCAAGCATTCCGCCGCCCGCACCTAATAGTCCATTTGCAAAGCCTGCCGTAAGCCCTCCAAAAATTGCTGTAAAATTGTATCTTTTTTTCAAAATGGCGCCTCACTTAAAGCAGTATATTTTTTCTATTTTTTCGCAGTCGACAATTATTATTCAATTATTATTTTTAAAAGTTTTTTGGATTTTTCTTAAATTTCTTGAAAATTAACTTACCACATGAATTTTATAAGAAGCATTTTAAAAAATATTGTTGTAAAATTTCTTATTATAGTATAAAATATATACAATATTAACGTAACGGAGAAACGAATAATAATGTCAATACCACAGGAAAGAATAAGAAACTTTTGCATCATAGCACATATTGACCATGGCAAGTCAACACTGGCTGACCGTCTTTTGGAACATACAAAAACCGTTTCTGAACGTGATATGGAGGACCAACTGCTTGACAGTATGGAGCTGGAACGTGAAAGAGGTATTACCATAAAATCTCATGCGGTTACACTTTATTACACCGCAAATGATGGACTGGAATATGAGTTTAATCTTATCGACACTCCCGGGCATGTAGACTTTAATTATGAGGTATCTCGCTCACTTGCCGCTTGCGAGGGTGCTATTTTAATCGTCGACGCTTCTCAAGGAATAGAAGCTCAAACACTTGCTAACACCTACCTTGCTGTTGACCATGGTCTTGAACTTTTACCGGTTATAAATAAAATTGACCTTCCCAGTGCCGACCCTGAAAGAGTAAGAAAGGATATTGAAGATATTATAGGAATCGACGGTGCTGATGCGCCTTTAATTTCAGCAAAAAACGATATTAACATTGAAGAAGTTTTAGAACAAATTATCTTTAAGGTTCCTGCACCTACAGGCAGCACTACCGAACCTCTTAAAGCCTTAATCTTTGATTCATATTACGATGCCTATAAGGGTGTAATTGTATACTTTAGGGTTGTTTCGGGTAAAGTTAAGGTTGGCCAAACAGTTAAAATGATGGCAACCGGTGCTGAGTTCAGCGTCGTTGAGGTAGGAAGAAAACGCGGAAACATTATGACACAGTGTGACTGTCTCTCGGCGGGAGAGGTTGGCTATATTGCTGCCGCTATAAAAAATGTGGGAGATGCGAGAGTTGGTGATACTATGACCGACTCGGAAAATCCTGCTTTTGAGCCTCTTAGCGGTTACCGAAAGGTTAATCCTGTGGTTTTTTGCGGCGTTTATCCTGCAGATGGTGCCCATTATACCGACCTGCGCGAAGCCCTTGAAAAATTACAGTTGAACGATGCATCTTTGCTTTTTGAACCTGAAACCTCAGGTGCATTAGGATTCGGATTCAGATGCGGCTTTTTAGGTCTTTTGCATATGGAAATTATACAAGAACGCTTAGAAAGAGAATATAATTTAGACCTGGTAACAACTGCCCCCAGCGTTGAATATAAGTTCGAACTTAACACAGGTGAAACCCTCACGGTAGATAATCCTACAAATTATCCCGACCCTGCAACCATTGTTACTGCATTAGAACCGATGGCAGATGTTAACATTTACAGCCCAAGCGAGTATGTAGGTGCTATAATGGGACTCTGTCAAGAAAGGCGCGGTGAATATATCGGCATGTCATATATAGGCAACCGCGTTGATATGCACTATGTTATGCCTGTCGGTGAAATCGTATATGATTTTTTTGATGCATTAAAATCAAGAACCAAAGGATATGCCAGCTACGATTATGAAATCAAGGATTATCAGCCCTCTAAGCTTGTTAAGCTTGACATTTTACTTGCAGGTGATGTTGTTGATGCTCTGTCGTTTATCGTTCATTCCGATAACGCCTATAACCGTGCAAGAAAAATTGCTGAAAAGCTAAAGGATTATATACCACGTCAGCTTTTTGAGGTGCCTATACAGGTCGCTATAGGAGGTAAAATTATTGCCCGTGAAACCGTAAAAGCTCTGCGAAAAGATGTTCTTGCAAAATGCTACGGCGGTGATATCACACGTAAAAAGAAGCTTCTTGAAAAGCAAAAGGAAGGCAAAAAGCGCATGCGTCAATTAGGCTCGGTTGAAGTGCCTCAGGAAGCATTTATGGCTGTATTAAAGCTTGACGATTAACTATACCGAATTGTAAAAATTTCAAAGCCCTAAACCTTAATATAAGGTTTAGGGCTTTGTATATTTTTGTCACTTTCAGAGCAATAATAAATTATAAACTTTTTCGATTTAGGGTGCTTGGTACTGTATCAATAATTTCTATTACGCCTGTTTTACCATATAACGATGGAGTTATTAACGCTGTAAAACCACATCCCGCTTCGGTTACCCACTCTACTGCCTTGCGCTGAGGCACGGCACAAGCCGCAAATAACGACATTATTACACCGCCATGAACAACCGCTGCTGCTTCATATATTTCTTTTTGCATCATTTTTTTAACAGCAATATTCAAACCCTCACATATACGTACTGTAAACTGAGACGGATTCTCTCCATTAGGCGGAGAAGGTGTTTTCCCTGATGTCCATGCTAAATATTCAGGTTTACCATCAAGTTCATAAACCGATTTTCCTTCAAAATCACCGAAATCGTACTCAGCAAAGTCAGAGATTATAATAGGCTCATAGCCAGGATAAAGTATTTCGCAGCTTTCAACACACCTTAATAACGGACTGGTGAAAACCATATCTACTTCAGGCAAATCACCCGCAACATACCTTGCTTCGAGCGCTTCGACGCCGATTTCAGACAAAGGAAGGTCGGTTTTGCCAATATATCTGCCCTCTGCATTTGCTTGTGTAAGCCCGTGACGGATAAAATGAATTTTATATGTTCTCATTATTACCTCCAAAAAATCTCTTTACTCGACATATTCAGTTAAAAAAAGTAAATTTGCACTAATTATCAATATACTATTTGTATACACTCACAATATACAAATATCTTATTTTATAATATAATAACAATTACCGCACGTTTTGAAATTAATCTTTTACGTTCTTATTATAATAATAAACTGTCAAAAATTCAAGAGAGGTATTAAAATGCTTTGTAATTTTCCTAAAATATTATCCAACCTGCGCCGAGAAAAAGGCCTTTCTCAAAAATCTGCCGCTTTAGAATTAGGTATATCCCCTGCTTTGCTTTCACACTATGAAAACGGTATAAGAGAATGCGGATTGGATTTTTTATTAAGAATTTCCGAATACTATGGTGTTAGCTGTGATTATTTGCTTGGGAAAAGTGCAATTAAAAACCCAATTGTATACGAAGTTGAGCCTGAAGCATCAGCTCTTGATTCGGTATTAAAAATAGCACGTAACCACAATTTGTCAATTCACGAAAAACTAAGTAAGGCTGCAGCAATAGATATTTATCGCATTTCAAGAACACTGTGTGATTCGGCTTCAAGAAGCAGCGTTTTTTATTTTGCATATGAAGAAAAAGATTATAAAAACCTTTGCAATGCTGCAGAAAGCCGAATTTATTCTTCAATACATGAGCTGGGAAAGGAACGAAAGAAGCTACAACCTGTATCTGATAATTATTCTCAAATTATTACAATAGCCGAAAAAGAGATAAAAAAAGTATTATAATTTAAAGCCTTGTACTACAAAAAAGTACAAGGCTTTTTAAATTTGTAATTTTTGTTTCTTTTTTTGTTTAACTTTTTTAATCAAATAAGCAACCGATAAAAATATAGCAACACCAACCGCTCCGCCAAATGTATCTAAAAATACATCTTTTAAACTGCAAGACCGTTTCGGCACAAAAAACTGATGCAATTCATCGCTTACAGCATAAATAAGACAAGTAAAAATCGGAAAAAGCCATTTTTTTACTCCTGCTGTTATTCTATAAAAAGCATTTGCCAAAAGCACACCTAACACTGCATATTCGAAAAAATGTGCACCTTTTCTTACTACATTCTGCCACGCTTTGATAATTTCAGCCTGTTCTGATATACTTATTTTATCAAAAGAAGGGTTAAATATTTCTGCAACTATTCTGATAACGCTACCGCTTGTATTAGACGAAACACTGCCTGATTGTGACGAAAAGCCAAAAATAACTACAGCCCATAAAACAACTGCGATAAATGACAATATAGTTTTTAAAACGTCCTTTTTCAACGAATTTCACCTCACTGAATATATTCACATTCTATCATAATGTTTTTTTGTTTTCAACCCTTAGCAAATGGATAATTTTGCGAAATCAATTCAAACTAAGATAGGTGATTTTTATAAAAAAACAATTATCATTTACTATATCTTTTTTTATCGCATTCATTCTTTTTGCTATAACATTTTTAACCATATTGTTTTTTCCATTTATAAATAACAAAAATTCAAAGACCGCACCGGACCCTTTATATGAAAACACAATACACAATTTTAGAACAATTGCAATTTTTATTGACGATACACATCTTTTCGGCTCAACAGTAACAATAAACCCTGCAACCTTAGAAGTTACAACGAATGAGATTAACCTTCATAAAAACTCAAATAATAAAAATTATCTTGAAATATTTGACAACGAAGGATTATTTCCTTTAGTATCAGCTGTAAAAAGCACGATTCCCGATAGTAATGAATATAATTTTGTAATTTTTAATACAGAAAATTTTTCAAAAATTGCTGACATAATAGGAGGACTGGTGTATAATGAAGGAGACGGTCAATTGCGATTATTAACCGCAATACAAGCAATCGAAATAATGTCAAGCCGATTGTTTAATGATTTTTGCTGTCAAGCCGCAGAAAAACTACTTTATTTAGGCAGTACCAAAGCCTATTATACAATTCAAAACTTCTGCCCTAATGATATTTGCTATCCTGATATTTACACAACTTTTCTTGAAAGGACTGCCCAATGAAAAAAATTTTTGCTTTTTGCTTTATATTTTTACTGCTTTTAAGCGGCTGTAAAAACAATTTATTTAACACCTTTAACCAAAATGACACTTTGCAACCGATAACCACTAATGATTCGGTTGTTGAATTTAAAATATATCCCGAAAATTCAAAATTTGATTGTGTCGACAAGTTTCAGCGTTTAGGCTACTCATGGCTTACAGACGAGGAAAAAAGTCTTTACATAAAACTCGATAACGCTCTTTTTAATATGCAAAACGGATTCATCAATATGGGTAAATGTTCAAAAAGCGTTTTTAGTAAGGTCTATCTTGCCCTTACAAATGACCGCCCTGAATACTTTTGGGTTCCTAACGAGTATGTACTCCGAATTTCAGACGATAGACTTGAGGTGTGTTTTGCTAAACAAGACAATGACTGGATTTATACCCCTGCTCAACGACAAACCGAAGAAGCAATAATAAAAAAAGAATTGACTAACTTTTTAGATAACATTGTTGCAACAAATACCGAATACGAACGAGAGCTTATAGCACACAATTGGTTGGCTTATAAAGTTAGTTATGATAACAATGCTATTACAGACGCAGAAAAAAATCGTCATGCTTGGACCGTTGCCGGCTCATTTAATCAAAAAAAGGTCGTATGTGAAGGCTATTCAAAGACCTTTCAGCTTATGTGCTATATGTTAGGTATCAATTGCGGAATTGTTACGGGACAAATAGAAAACAGCGATGCCGGTCACATGTGGAACATTGTCAATATAGATAATAATTGGTATTTTGTTGATGTTACATCTAATGATAGCGAAACCGCACTTTATCATTTCTTTTTTAATGTCACAACCGAATATTTATTAAAAGGACGAACATTCGACAACCAATTTCAACATAACTCAGATGACAATTTGCGTTATAATTATGCCTTACCTTATTGCCATAACACCACGTATAATTATCATGTTTACAATTCTACCTATATTGCAAATAAAAACAACCTGCGTTCAACTGTAGTCAGCATACTCTACAATGCCATCAATAATCAAAAATCAATGGTTGAGTTTGCTGTTTCACCACAGATGAATTATATAAGCGGTAAACAAGATGCAGATGAGGTCTTCAACCTAAAAGAATGCATTTTAGATGTTAATAGCTCTCTTCCTAAAGACAAACAGCTACAGTCATATAGCTACGGCGGTGTTGAAGGTGCTTTGGGATTTTCTATTTCTTGGTAAATTCATTTTTTATTTAAATATTATTAACATTATAATGGTAATATAATATGTATTGACTATTCTAAAAAATTTGAGGAGTGTTCAAATGTTAAAGCTTGTTAATATCACTAAACTATATTCCGCCGGTACTGTCTCGGTTAAAGCTCTTGATGGTGTAAATATTGATTTTCGAAAAAATGAATTCGTATCAATTTTAGGACAATCAGGTTGCGGAAAAACCACTTTATTAAACATTATAGGCGGTCTTGACAGATATTCTTCAGGTGATTTAATAATTGCCGGTAGGTCTACTAAAGAATATTCTGAACGCGATTGGGATATCTATCGAAACCACTCTATAGGTTTTGTTTTTCAAAGCTATAATCTTATTCCACACCAAACGGTTCTCTCAAATGTTGAATTAGCTTTAACATTATCGGGTATTTCTAAAACCGAACGGCGCAAAAGGGCAATTGAAGCTCTAAAAAAGGTTGGACTGGGTGACCAGCTTAACAAAAAGCCTAATCAACTGTCGGGCGGTCAAATGCAACGTGTAGCCATTGCACGTGCACTCATAAACAATCCGGAAATTTTGCTTGCTGACGAACCGACAGGTGCACTTGACTCTGAAACATCCGAACAAATTATGGCTCTTTTAAAAGATGTTGCAAAGGACCGACTGGTTATTATGGTCACCCATAACCCCGACCTTGCCGAAAGATATTCAACAAGAATAATAAATTTATTTGATGGAAAAATCATCGGTGACAGCAATCCTTATTCATCCGAAACAACACCACAACCTAAGAAAAAAACCAAGAAAAAGAAAGCCAATTCAATGACGTTCTTTTCTGCTTTATCGTTAAGCTTTAAAAATCTACTGACAAAAAAAGGCCGTACATTTTTAACTTCGTTTGCGGGTAGTATCGGCATAATAGGAATTGCACTTATACTCTCGCTTTCAACCGGATTTCAAGCATACATCGACCGCGTTCAAGAGGAAACGCTTTCATCATACCCTATCTTGATTGAATCCGAACAGGTTGATATGTCTGAACTTTTAGCAACAATGATGAATAACAATAAAGATGATCAACACAAAAACGATAAGGTTTATGCTAATACCGATATGTATAATATGCTTAATGCATATATGAACCCAACCATCAACTCAAATGACCTGCGTGCTTTTAAGGCGTGGCTTGAAGAAACGGGAAAGCTGGAACCTTATACCAGTGGCATACAGTACGGCTATTCTACATCACCGGAAATATATGTAAATTCTGAAAACGGTGAAATTTTACCTGCAAATGATTATATGTCTCTGTTTAAAGATATGTATACCGCGTCATCTAAAGAAATGACCCAAAATGTTGCCTCAACCGCAACGATAAATGTTTTCAGTGAAATATTAGAGGGTAGCAACGGTGAAGCTATCAACGACCTTATTTATTCACAGTATGAGCTTGTTGATAATAACATGCGTTGGCCTGAAAACAAAAATGAGGTTGTAGTAATACTCGATAAAAACAATGAGATTTCGGAATCGTTCCTTTACTGCTTAGGCTTGCTTGACCGTAGTAATGTTTCTGATATTATGCTCAATCTCATGTCTGGCAAAACTGAAAGTGGTTCCACGCAAACCCAAGAGGAAACTGCTCAAAGCTGGAATTATGATGATATTTTGAACCTGAAATTTAAACTATTGCTACCTACTGATAAGTTCATAGGCACCGATACAGACGGTGACGGCACAAACGACCGTTGGACCGATATGAGTAATTCAGAGCAATATATGAAATTAAAACTAAGCACCTCTGAAGAGCTTTCGGTAGTAGGTATCATTCGTCCAAAAAAAGAGGTCACCTCAATGCTTTTAACTAACACAGCCGTTGGTTATACCTCTGAGTTAACAGATTGGTACATTAATAGAATTGCCAATGAAGAAATAATTGTCTATCAGCAGACTCATCCCGAAACCGACATTTTAACAGGATTGCCCTTTAAAACCTCTGAATCAAATAAAATTGATAACAAGGCACTTGCCTTCAAAGACTGGTGCTCAACCTTAACAGTAGCTAAGAAATCCGAAGTTTATAAACTTGTTGCTACAACACCTAACGAAGAAACCCTACAAGGCATGGTGGCTCAAACAATGGCAAAATATCCTGACCGTGCTTCAAAAGAAGCGTTGCTTGTTTCAGCGTACTCAGAAGCAGGCATTGATAAAGAAGCAATCCATAAGTTGCTTGCCGATACCAATGACGAAGAACTTGATAAAATGGTTGTTGGTGCCGTAACTGAATTCTCAAAAAAAGCATATTCGGATAACATTTTAAAACAGATAGGTAACAGCAGTGACTTGATGCTGGCTTCATTACTTGATAAGGTTATTAATGAAAAAGACGACACAGAATTGATAAGACTATATGATTTACCCGATTCCATGAGATATTCCGACTCTAATTTAGAAGAAAATCTTGACAATTTTGGATTTGCTGATTTAAATAATCCATATACCATCAGCCTTTACGCAAAAACATTTGAAAATAAGGATAAAATAGCATCTGTAATTGATGAATATAATGCCTCTGTCAAAGAAGACAAAAATATCTCTTATACCGATTATGTAGCAATTATGATGTCATCTATAAGCACTATTATTGATGTTATTTCATATGTTCTTATGGCTTTTGTCTCAATTTCTCTCATAGTTTCTTCAATTATGATTGGAATTATAACCTATATTTCAGTATTAGAAAGAACTAAAGAAATCGGCATTTTGCGTTCAATCGGTGCCTCTAAACGCGATATTTCACGTGTATTTAACGCCGAAACACTGATTGTTGGTTTTGTTTCAGGTCTATTTGGAATATTGGTAACAGTACTCTTGAATATTCCTATAAGTATAATCATTAACTATATTGCTGATATTCCTAATGTTGCGTCTCTACCCGTTGTCGGTGCGATTGTGCTTATATGTATCAGTATGCTGTTAACCCTAATTGCCGGCTTAATTCCTTCAAGATTAGCCGCTAAAAAAGACCCTGTAGTAGCTCTTAGAACCGAATAAAAATAACAATAAAACCCGTCGGCAAACACCGACGGGTTTTATTATTTTATTCTATTATTCCTCTTCGCTAAACATATCTTTTCCTACGCCACATAAAGGACATTGGAAATCATCAGGTAGGTCCTCAAACTTAGTACCTGCTGCTATTCCTTTTTCAGGAACGCCAACAGCCTCATCATAAACCCAACCACATGCGTCACAGACATATTTTTTCATAGCTTTCTCCTTAAAATTTATTTTGATTAGCATGTTATTGATAATCTTTGCACAACTCTTTTGCAAGTTCTTTTAACTGCAACTCGCTCTCGTGATTTAATGCAGATAAAATTGTTACACTTGTGTCGACAAAGGTTATATCCTTACTGTTTTCAAGCATACTCTTCATAACTTTTTTTGCCACTGGTGCCCAACTGCCGTTTTCAACGAAAGCAACCTTGCGATTCTGATAATTACGCTCTAACAGATGATTGATAAATTCGCGCATAAAAGGAAAAACATCACCATTATAGCTTGTTGTTGCAAAAACATGCTTACTGTATCTAAAAGCATCTTCAACTGCCTCTGCCATATCACAACGTGCAAGGTCATTAACAGCAACCTTCGGACAGCCTAATGCCTTGAGCATTTCAGCCAGCAACATAACCGCCTTTTTAGTATTCCCATAAACCGAGGTATATGAAATTAGTATTCCATCTGTTTCAGCCTCATAGCTTGACCAAATATTGTAAATATTAAGATAATACTGAATATTTTCACTTAAAATGGGTCCATGCAACGGACAAATTTTATCAATTTCAAAACCTGCAAGCTTTTTAAATAAATTTTGCACCTGTGCTCCGTATTTTCCGACAATGCCGAAATAATAACGCCTTGCCTCACAAGCCCAATCCTCATCAGCATCAAGCGCACCAAATTTTCCAAATGCATCAGCCGAAAATAAAACCTTTTGAGTGCTTTCATAGGTCATTATAACCTCTGGCCAATGTACCATAGGTGCCGAAACAACATTTAACACATGATTTCCCAACTCTATTCTGTCGCCATCCTTAACAACGATTTGGCGACTTAAAAAATCATCATTAAAAAATTGTTTCATCATTCTAAAAGATGCCGCTGAAGAAATAATTTTGGCATGAGGATAACGCTCAGCAAAAGCTTTTATTCCTGCTGAATGGTCCGGCTCCATATGATGAACAATAAGATAATCGGGTGTACGACCATCGATTGCATCTGTTATATTTTTAAACCATTCTTCTATAAAATTAACATCTACCGTATCAAATACTGCAATCTTGCTGTCAATTATAACATAAGAATTATAAGCAATACCGTTTGGTATAATATATTGCCCTTCAAACAGGTCTGTTTTGCGGTCATTAACTCCTATATACTTGATATTTTCCGTAATTTTCATTGCATCATCTTCCCTTTTTTATATATTATAATGGCAAACATGTAATAAATCAACCATAAATACTCAAAAATTATTTTTATAGAATTAAATA
>JAZSAC010000005.1:0-6207 GCA_045601645.1 Acutalibacteraceae bacterium
TGTTTCATACTTGACTCCTCCTTCGTCTTTTTGTTGTGGTTGGCAAACCCACTTCTATTTTAGACGAAGGAGGATATTTTTTCTACGCATAGCTAAAGCTTTTTGGAACTACCGGCATTGCCGGTAGTATTCGTTATACAATAAAATTCCCACAGCAAAAAGCTGTGGGATAGACTTAAACTATAGATTTTCAAGCATAATTTGTCTTACCTCATCACTTATCTCATGAGAGGTTTTTTCTGAAAAACTTTGAGGCTCTAAAACACTTAAAACATCGATAGTAACTTTTGTTTTCTTAAACGGAAAGTTTTTTGCAATCATTTCAGTGCCTTTAACAGTTATTATTACAATCGGGCATTCTGCTTTTTTTGCAACATAAAAAACCCCGTCCTTAAACTCAAGCAATTCACATGTTTTGCTTCGCGTACCCTCAGGGTAAATGGCAACCGAGGCTATATTCTTTTTGACCAAATCGGTTGCTTTATGAATTGTTTTCATAGCATTTCTGGCATTTTCTCGGTCTATAGATAAAAATCCGCAACGACGCATAAAAGAACCTGCAACAATAATTTTAAAATTTTCGGGCTTTGATACATAAGATATTCCAAAGCGTTTAGTCTTAACTATTGTCACAAATGGGTCAAACCCAGAACGGTGATTTGATACCAATAAAAAACGAGTATCGGTAGGTATTTTTTCTATACCTTTAACTTCTATTTTTACTTTTGCCAAAGCCAAAACTAACTCTATTGTATAATCTAACAAAAATTTACAAAACTTACTAGGTCTTTCAATCGGCTTTTTGGTATCAATAATGCAAGATATTATAAGAAGCAACAGCAAATGAAAAACACAAAGGCAAAAAAATATAACCAACCCAGTTAAAATAGGTATCCAAAAATCATAGGGTGAATTAATCCAATCAAAGCCTACAACCGTAAAAATTGTTAAAATCGGTGATAAAAGTGCATAGATTTTAAGAAACAATTGTTTTTTCCTCGCTTTCAATTAAATGACATTTTGCTAAATTTTGCGGGATAACGAAATTTATTGCCTTTTCAACAATCTCTACCTTAATATCGTTTGAATATGTAAGCTCACCATCTATTGAAATGCAAAAATCACTATTAGGTTCAGCCTTAATTTCTACACTTTTACACCTCTTATAGCTTATGTATTTAATAAATCTTTTGTCATCTAAGTGCTTTCCCTTTTCATACGTACCCATAAGCCTTAAAAAATTAAATCTCGATATGGGTTTTACATGACAAAGCTCCATAAATCCATCATCATTTAATGACCTTGGTGCACATTTATATTTTCCACCCACGTATTTTCCATTTGCTATAGTACATAATAAAATGCAATCATTTCCGATTTTTTCACCGTCAGCCGTAATAATACATTTTGTCTTCATACCGTTTATCAAAGCTGTAACAACACCTGTATTATAGGCATTTTTCCCACCTATTATTTTTTTACGTCTAACCTTTAGCATAGTTTTCAGCACAGCTGTATCTAAACCGAAGTGTACGGCATTAATTGCATACCTGCCACAAACCTTAATCACATCAATCTTTGTTTGAGCACCATTAACCAAATCATTGATATTTAAAAAATCTTCCTTGGTTCCGTAATATTTAATAAAATCATTACCGCTTCCACATGGAAGAACAGTAACAGATGCATTATCAAACCCGACAGTACCACTTGCAACCTCATTTAAAGTTCCGTCACCACCGCAGGCGTAAAACCTGATTTCTTCACCTGTTTCACACATTTTTTTAACAAACCGTGTAGCATCACCGGGCGCCTTGGTGCAATAAATTTGATATTCAATATCCACATTTAAGTTTTCCACCATTATTCTTACGGTATCGCTTTTATCAACTTTTCCTGCAACGGGATTTACTATAAAAATATGTTTCATCACACCACCTCATTCTTACTGTTTATTGTATAAAAAACAACATGTTTTGTCAATAAATTTAAAATTTCGATATTGACCGACAATAGAGTTGCCAATATAATTAGTATAATATATATTTATCAAAGATAAGGATTAAATAATGTATTACAACTCTTTAAACAATTACTTGAAACAAAAATTTGGGTGTAAAGTTTATAAATTGGCTCTGTCTGGCGGTATGTCTTGTCCTAATCGTGACGGAACAATCGGCAAAAACGGTTGTATTTTTTGCTCGTCATTCGGTTCGGGTGATTTTGCAGAACCCTGTGCCAATAATATTTACGAACAAATTGAAAATGCAAAGCAACGAGTTAGTAAAAAAATTGAGAACGGCAAATATATTGCTTATTTTCAAAGTTTTTCGAATACCTATGCCGATATTAACTATCTTGAAAAACTATTTTTAAAGGCAATCAGCCACCCTGATATTGCTGTTTTATCTATTGCCACTCGGCCCGACTGTTTACCCTTTGAGGTAATAGAACTTTTAAAAAAACTTAATGAAATCAAGCCTGTGTGGATTGAACTGGGATTGCAAACAATTCACGAATCATCAGCCGAATTTTTACGTCGTGGCTATTGTCTTTCGGTTTATGATGATGCCGTTTTACGTTTAAAAAACGCAGGTATTACCGTGATTACTCACATGATTATCGGTATTCCATTTGAGACCGAAGAAATGATATATAAAACCGCACAGCATATAGGTGACATCGGTTCTGACGGTATAAAAATCCACCTTTTGCATGTGCTTAAAAACACCGACCTGGAAAAATACTATTACCAAAAAGGGATTGATTTACCATCATTAGAGCGCTATACAGACCTACTTATAGGTTGTATACGGCGATTACCCTCAAATGTAGTTATTCACCGTATAACTGGTGATGGTGCTAAGAAAAACCTTATAGCACCTCTTTGGTCTGCCAATAAGAAAAAAGTTTTAAATTACATTATTAAATGTTTTAATGAAAGAAATTTACAACAAGGTGATTTATATAATCACAACACTTAGTATAAGTAATAACTAACTTATAATGTTCGTAATCCTTTTGGATAATGATTTTTTAACACACCGTTTGATGCCTTGCCAAACCCTAAAGGAATATTGCAAACTCTAACCTGTACATAACCCTTTAAAGAAGTATCACACGGTATCTCTTCACCGTGAATGAATTTATTTGCATTTATATTTTGCAAATCAAAATTCACGATGTTTTTTGGGTTAAACTTTGTATTATTAAATAATGCATGTTCAGGCACAAAGCGATTTCCTCTGATGGTGCCGGCAAAAATTCCAGCCCTTGCTGTTTTTACATTTTTAAGGTCAAGCATAAAAGATGTTATGTAAACCTTATCGTCTTTTATATATAGGTCGTCGGGCGGTTGACCTATGAAATTTTCACTGAAAAATTCATTAAAAATACTCAATACCGACTCGTGTATTTTATCGGTCTTAATGCCTAAACTGCAACAGCTATCGGTCAATTCACCATCACGTTGAAAAACGGCTACAAAATGGCCCTCACCACCGTTAAAATTAAAAATACGACGAGCAAAATAAATATTATCTGTTTTTGGTGCAAATTCTGACAAAGCATCTTCTCCAAAAGAAACACATGGCTCAACAAGCTTAAAGTCACGGTTATTGGCAAGAAAATGCTCAACAACCTGCTCATTTTCTTCATATGAATATGTACATGTGCTATATACCATTTTGCCACCGTGTTTTACACACGCCGAAGCACTTTGCAAAATCTTTTTTTGCCTTTCTGCACAAGCTTTGACGTTTTCTATATTCCAATTTTCAATAGCTGCCGACTCTTTTCTAAACATACCCTCTCCCGAACAGGGTGCATCAACAATAACCTTATCAAAAAAAAGCGGTAGCTGTGCACAAAGAACTTCAGGGTGAGCAGATGTTACTAAAGAATTTACAATTCCCATTCTTTCAATATTTGAAACTAATGGTTGCACGCGTGATACCACATATTCATTTGACAAAATAAAACCTTCGCCATCTAATTTTGCGGCAGCTTGTGTTGTTTTTCCACCCGGAGATGCACACAAATCAAGAACATAATCACCCTTTTCTATGCCTATTGCTTCAACAACAGCACTTGCAGATGGCTCTTGCATATAAAAAGCACCGGCATGGTGCAATAAATGATTCCCGATTTTTTGAATATTATCAGGCAAATAAAATGAATCCTTACAAAAATCGGTTGGCTTGTCCAATTCAAAAACACTTTTTAATAATTCAATTTCCGTTTTTAATGTGTTTGCCCTTAATGCCCTATATATTTTTCCATAAAATTCTTGTTCGAACAAGTCATATTTATCCTTTAATATAAGCTTCATTCGTTCACAAAATTCATTTGGTAACGGCAATATTCTCACCTCAAAAAATTTGAAATTTTTTCAGTATTGTTTATTGTGCTAACGTAAGTATAAACAACACTATTCTGCTTATAATAATTCATGAAAGAGGGGTGATTTTCATGAACAACAATCAGAATAATAACCAGAATAAGAATAACAACCAGAATAACAACCAGAACAACAACAATAACCAAAACAATCAAAACAACAATAACCAGAACAACCAAAACAAAAACGACTAAATAATTGATTATATAAAAAGCAATAAAAGATGCCTTGGCTAAATTTTAGCTAAGGCGTTTTTTACTGATAACTGCTCTTAAATCCTAAACCTAAAACCTCACTGGCTTCGGAAATAATCAAAAAGGCATTTTTATCCTCTGCTTTGACTATTCTAATAATTTCTAAAATTTCAGACGGACGCACGACACATAAGAGTATAGTCTTATCTTTTTCGGTATAACCACCTTTTGCACGGATTTTTGTAACTCCGCGTCCTATATCTGTCATAACCCTTTGGGTTATTGTTAATGGATTTTCGGTAATAATATAAAGTAATTTTCCTATATTAGCGCCGTAAATCAATTTATCCATAACTACGGATGCGATAAAAATATAAACACTTGAATACAGCAAACTTTCAAAATTCTTAACTACAAAAGTATTTAGTACAACTACAATTCCGTCAAGAAGTAGAACAGCCTTACCGATTGACAAAAATGGATATTTTGCATTTATTAGCTTAACCACAATATCTGTTCCTCCGGTAGTAGAGCCATGCATTAAAATCAACGCTAATCCTAATCCACTGATTACAGCACCGGCCATTGCGGAAAGCAACATATCCCCTGTATATGAAGGCAATATTTCTGTAAAAATATCAATAAAAACCGATGACATTATTACTGCATATCCGGTTTTAATTATAAAATCTAACTTAAATTTTAAAAATCCAATTATCAAAAGAGGAACATTCATTATAATTATCGCCGTGCCGACAGGAACATTTATAATATGATTTAATATTATTGCAATACCTGTAACGCCACCCGGAGCTATTGGATTAGACTCAACAAAAACAGTTATAGCAGTCGCATACATTATGCAACCTATCGTAATAATTATTATATCTAAAACTACCATTTTGAGCTTTTGGCATTTCAATAATATCACCTTTTAAAAATAGTTTCTTAACTATTTTGTGCAGAAATGCCCTCCCATATTACAGAAAAAAGCTCATTCATTCTTTCTTCTTTATGTGAAAGATATAAATATCCGAAAAGAGCTTCGATTCCGGTCGCACAATGATATGCACTGACGGTTGTACTTTTAGGAATCTGACCAACATGATTATTTCGGCCACGCTTATAAACCGCCATTTCATTTTCATTAAGCATTTTTTCAATCAGTTCAAATCCCATCGCCTGTGCATTTGCATTAACATATTCTACCGATTTTCTATGCAGCTCGCCGACAGGTCTCTCAACCTCTGATAACTTAACCCTTACTAACAAGCCAAAAACCGCATCACCCACAAAGGCAAGCGTTGCCGGACTTAACATCATTATTTTATCCATTTTCTTCTCACTACTATAATTCACTACGGAATATATTCAAATTCAATTTCGTAAACGCTTACAAGGTCGCCTTCCTTAACGCCTGCATTTTCAAGTGCGTTTATTATTCCGCTTGAATGTAAGCATCTTTGGAAATACTGCAACGACTCGTAATCATCAGGGTCAATTGTTTCCATAACCTTTAGCAGCCAAGGTGCATTATCAATAACAAACACACCATTTTCAACTTTAAGTGTAAATTCACGCTTTTTATCAACAGTAAAATCCTCCATCGGTGCG
>JAZSAC010000006.1:0-6363 GCA_045601645.1 Acutalibacteraceae bacterium
AGGAAAAATCAAATACTTTATTATTACCAAAAAGCCTGCCAATGAATTTGCAACACGTTCACAGTTTTGAGAGCCTGTTCTTTTCGGAAAAAGCACACCAAATACCGCAAAAACCGAGGCTGATACAATAACAATCAGCAATGCCGGAACAACTTTTAACACCAATAATCCCGACCAGGTTGCACAGGTCATGCCGGTTTTTTCTGCAAAATACAAACTCAACGGATTAAAAAAAGCAAAAATACAAAGCACCGACGCCAATGCAGCACACAAGCTAATATAAAGTCCCGCAGTATCAGCAGGTCTGGGACGAGTATTGATAAGCTTTAAAAGCTTTGCGGCGGCTTTGTCACCGTCCTCAGATGCATCAATAAGCCTTTTCTCGCTCACCTTTGCCAAAGCCGAGGTCCCAAGTGTCACTAAAAAACCAACCAACAAAAGAAAAAGATAACCTACAACAAAAACAATAGCATCAGGGTAAGGATCGTCATCCATTTAAATATACTCCAATCAAAATTTAATTTTTGGCTTACAATCAACCAATTATATAATATAAGCAATACTTTAGTTTGTCAACACTAATTTAAGGTAACAATCGGATTTTAAATTCTGATTGCCGTAATATTAATAAATTTTGACTAAATTACAAGAAAAATCTTTATTATTTGATAATGCTGTGATATAATGCATACATAAGTTCATTTAAAGTTAATTGAATGTTTACAAACAATATTCAAAAAAGTGATAAACTGTTTTTGATTTAAAATTCACTGTGCGGAGGAAAACATAATGATACAAGTAAAGAACCTGTCAAAAAAATATGGTTCTCATGTGGCGGTTTCAGATGTCAGTTTTACCGTTAATGACGGAGAAATTCTTGGCTTTTTGGGACCTAACGGTGCCGGTAAAAGTACAACAATGAATATTATTACAGGATATTTGTCTGCAACAACCGGCTCGGTTTCTATTGATGGCTATGATATCTTAGATAATCCAAACGAGGCTAAAATGCGAATCGGTTATTTGCCTGAACAACCTCCTCTGTATCTTGATATGACAGTTAAGGAGTATCTCGGTTTTATTTATGATTTAAAGAAGGTTAAATTTCCTAAAACTCCTCATATAGATGAAATTTGCCATCTTGTTAAAATCAACGATGTTAAAAACAGACTAATTAAAAACTTATCAAAAGGTTACCGTCAGCGTGTGGGCATTGCACAAGCACTTATCGGCAACCCCGATGTTCTTGTTTTAGATGAGCCTACAGTCGGTCTCGACCCAAAACAGATAATAGAAATACGCACACTGATTACCGAACTCGGTAAAAACCATACTGTAATTTTAAGTTCACATATTTTATCTGAAATACAGGCTGTGTGTGAACGGGTTATTGTTATCAATCACGGTAAAATCATTGCCGACGATACTCCGGGTAATCTCTCTAAAATACTTTCTGATGACCACACCTTAACCATACGTGTCGGCGGTCCTCGTGCCGAAGTTCTGAAATTACTCAGCACCATTTCAGGCATTGCTAACATAACCTGCATTGGTATGCAAGAAACAAATTCCAACGATTTTATAATTGAACCTGACGGAAGCGCTGATGTCAGACGTGCTATTTTTAACCGCTTGTCAGAACGTCAGTGGCCTTTACTGATGATGCATACCAATGAAATGTCCCTCGAGCAAATATTCCTCCGACTCACCGAAATGTCTGATGCTGAACAACAACGAATTTTTAACACAAAAATCGACAAAGATACTCTAAATGAAGAAAATACACAAGAAACCGAAACGAAAGGGGAAGAAAAATAATGATTGCTATATTTAAAAGAGAATTCAAATCGTTTTTTACAACCCCTGTAGGATATATATTTTTAGCAATTATGACATGTTTTGAAGGTTGGTTCTTTTCCTTTATGTATCGTTATGGTTCTGCCGATATATCCTACGTTTTCAACAACTGTTTTATATTTGTATTCTTTCTTATTCCCGTTCTTACTATGAGAACCATGAGTGAAGACCGCAGGCAAAAGGTTGACCAGGTACTTATTACTTCTCCTATTAGTCTTTATTCAATTGTTTTTGGCAAATTCCTTGCAACCTTAGCTATATTTCTTTTAAGCTATTCCATTACCTTCGTTTTTCAAATAATCATTGCTTTTCAAAATGTAAGTATAAATTGGCTTGTTTATATAGGTAATGTTTTAGGTGTTGCTCTTATGGGTTCAGCGTTAATTGCATTAGGTGTTTTTATTTCTTCTCTCACAGAGAACCAATTGGTTTCAGCCGTAGGAAGCTTTACTATTTCATTTGTTATTTACATGCTTGATTATTTGGCTTCGATTATAAATTTGAATTTTGTAACAAAGATTGTTGAATATATTTCCTTTACAGGAAGATATAAAACCTTTGTCAGCGGAATTTTAGATTATTCAAATGCCGTTTTCTTTATCGGCTTTGCGGCAATTTTCCTGTTTTTAACGGTGCGCGTACTTGACAAGCGCCGCTATTCTTAATTTTTGGGGGTGCTTAAAATGTCTAAAAAAGATAATAAAATAAAAAACACAATAGCACTCAAACGAAATGTTTATGCAATTATATTATCATTAATCTTTATTGTTGCGGTTATTTTGGTTAATATTTTAGCAACAACACTTGCTGCAAATTATCCCCTTGATATTGACCTCACGGCAGATAAACAACACACAATGTCTGACAGCAATATTGATTTTATTAAAGGAATAAACAAAAAGGTTAATATATACGTTTGCCTAACCGAAGACGAATATGCCTGTAAAAGCGATAGCAGCTATGATATGCGTTACTATGCCGCACAGCAGTATTTTATCGATTATAATACCGCCAATTCAAACTATTACGTGCAAACGGTAGAAATGTTACAAAAATATGAAATGTACAATAAAAACATTGATGTAACATTCCTTGATATTATTCAACCGAGTGCCGCAGAAATTACCGATAATTTTAAAGATTACGAATGGTCGGCAGGTGATATTCTTGTCGAAGGAATATTTACCATTGACGGTAAAGAATATGTAAGAAGAACCGCCGTTCCTTTTTCTTCGGTTTATACAGTTGAAGCAGGAGATGCTTCGACTGAACAATATTTTTCTTATTACAGTTATGGTATGATGGAGAACTATGCTCTTATGGGTATGGGTTTGGGCTTTATGATTACGGAAAATAAAATTGAACAAGCAGTATCTGCCGCCATCTACAAAGTAATATCAGAAAATACACCTTTATATTTATTGCCAACCTCTTATTGTGATGATGCGTTAATTAAAGACGGCTTAGAAGAAACATTGTTAAGCAACAATTTCTCGGTAGAATATGCCGATGGCTTACTTGAGACTTTGCTTGCGGAAGAAAATGCATCAAAATATGACGGAATTATCATCGGCAACTGCAAAGCTGATATAAGCAGTACCGACCGTGCTATTATTGATAGCTTTTTACACAACAACGGCAATAAGGGTAAAGCCTTGATTTACTTTGCGGGGACCAACACATATAAATTAACCAATCTTTGCGGATTATTAGCCGACTGGGGTATAGGTGTTAAAACCGGTGTGTTATATGAAACACATACAAGCAATGCTATTTCAGAAAACCCGACTGATATGTATTTACTAAGTCAGGAAACCGAATACACAACCGTATCCGATGCTTCTAAAAAGTATTATGTCGGTTCAAATATGGTTCCTCTGTCACAAATATATGCTGACAGTTCAACTGCAACATATACACGTAATACCACCATTCTTATGCGTACCGCCAGCTTGGGACAGACAACTATTATGCCGATTGACCAAAACGCTCAAACCTGGAAGGCTCCCGATGATGCCGAAAGAACCACCTTCCCTGCAATTATTATGTCAGAAGACTCGGCTATAACAGACAACAAAGAATATGTTAGTAGCTATATTGTTACCTTTGCTACCGATAAATTTATATCTAAAGATTGGTTATCTTACGATATAGTAGGTAACGCTAACTTCTCTCTTGATATATTCAATACCGTTTCCGGTGTTTCTGATAATCCATTTAATTTTGTTTCAAAAACAATCAAAAACGAAAACTATACGATTAATGTAACATCTGCCAAAGTTAACGCTATAAAAATCATTTTCATGGCAGTTGTACCATTAAGCTTGGTAAGCATAGGAACATTTGTGTGGATTAGGAGAAAAAGAAAATGAGCGATATGCCCAACAAAGAGCAAGAGTTAGATAATGAAAACTCTACCGAGGCTCCTATTGATATTCAAAAAAATGATGACACGGCTGCACAATCTGAAAAGGCTTCGTCGACAATATTCGTAAAGCATGTCTATAACACAAAAAAACCCGCTAAAAACGGTTCGACAAAACGAATATTGATTTGTATAACAGCGTTAATCGTTTGTATCGCTATCGGTGGTTGTGTATTTCTCGCAGATATACTGATTCCTAAAGAAGACGACAAAGGCGATAATTCTTCTGCTTTGGTTGAAGAACAAAAATACACTGTTCTGCAGGTTAACGATTTTGTTAAAGATTCAATAGTGACAATTGACGGCAAGGACGTAACTGTTAATACAAACATTTCTAAAGTTTCTTTCAGCAACCAATTCGGCGAATTCAGTATTATACCTTTCTTTGCAAAAGCCGGGGAAAACACATCAGCATCATCAGAATCTTCTTCGCAAGAGGGCAACTCCTACCTTTATGACACCTTTTGGTGTATTGACGGTATAGACAAAAATCTAACCGATTCTGAACTACTGGCCACGGCAGTTAAAAAAACCATGACAATAAAAGCCTTAAATAAAATGGAAAATACTTTTTCAAGTGTCGAGGAATATCATGAGTATTACGGGCTTTTAAAACCGACTCGCTCAGCCGTTATTACATTTAATGATGGTACTGCGGATTTAAAAATTTATGTCGGTTCAATTTTAGCCCAAGGTGACAGATATTATTTCACTACCAGCAAAGAAGATACTGTATATGTTGTTAACTCTAATTACGCGGACAACTACAACTGTATTGATAGAGATTTTGCGAACAACTCTATTATAAATCCTATTGTTAAAACAGATAATAACGCAAAATACTTTAATCAGAACGAAGACCTTGCAAAATACGACACTATAAAGGTGTATGGTTCTGTGTTCGGTGACGAGGTGTATGAGTTTGGCATGAACGACGGAGAAACCGCCGATTACATGCCTTACAAAATGACCGCTCCTTATAAACGCCCTGCTAATTACTCGTTTATTAACAGTATTTTGAATTTTGCTCGTAACGGTCTTAAAGCAAATTATACCTTTGCCTATGATATGGACGAGGTAAATCTCGAAATAGGCGGAATTACTAAGCCAAAATGTGTTGTCGAGGTTAAAATCGGTGACTATAATTATAAACTAATTATCGGCGGTGTTTTAGGTGACAAAACCGAAAGCCTTGTCACAATGGTTGACGGAAAAAGACAGGTTTTCGGAATTAACCCTACAGATATTCAATTTTTAATTGATGCTGCCGACGACATAACTAAGATGTATAATGCAACGCTTATAACCGAGGATATATATACTGTTAAGAGTGTTGAAATAAGCGCATCGGGTAAAACACATCTGTTTAATTTAAAGCATACCGAACGCGCAGACAACGAGGGCGTTTATGATACAGTTGTAACATATAACGGTATGACTATGGACACTCAATCATTTAAACTGATTTATCAGCGTGTATTAATGCTGTCAATGATTGAATTTGTTTCAGAAGCTCCCACCAAAGAACCTATTTTAACGGTTAAATTTAATTATTTAAGTGGAAACCCATCGAGAATAGTCGACTTCACCGTAAGTGACAGCGACTCGTATCGTTGTATTGCATGGGTTGACGGAACTCCGTTAGGCGAGGTTTTAAAATCAAGCGTTGACGATGTTATCAGTTGTTTAAAAATTTATTTAGACGGCGGTACTGTTCCTGATACATGGAAATAATAAATATCGATGCAGAAAATCACTGCTATTTTTGCATACAACTTATCATGTGTTTTTTGGTGTCGTTATTAAATGAATGATATTAGGCGGTATAAAAAGCATTTATCTTGTTGCACACCATCAAGCCTAAGCGGTGGTAAGGACCTTTTCTCTTTTATTAAAACCATTCCGCTTAATAGGTGCAGAAGCGCAAATTAAGTGTGGCGGGGTTGACCCTGCAGGAAAATGGGAAACAATTAATTAACCCATATTTATATTTCCTACTTTGTAAGTCATTCTACAAAATATGTGTTAAAAACAACCGACGATTAAAAACCGTCGGTTGTTTTTTCTTTATAATACACCTA
>JAZSAC010000007.1:0-6578 GCA_045601645.1 Acutalibacteraceae bacterium
ATTCATTTCCTGAACAATAAAATCTAACTCTTTACCGATAGTACCGCCTTTATTAACCATTTCGTTAAAACGAGCTATATGACTGCGTAAACGAACTGTTTCCTCGTTGACTGCAATACGGTCGGCAAAAATAGCTGTCTCTGTAATCAATCTTTGTTCGTCTATTTCTTTATTTTCTAAAAGCACACGAATCTTTTTTTCAAGACGTTCGCGATAATCAGACTCGGTTTTGGGAGAATATTGCTCATATTGTAGTTGAAATCAAGTCGGAAATTGAGAAAATCAGAGAACAGATTCAAAACATTGAGTAATTAAACATAGCGGGGGTTTTGTTATGAAGTTAATAAATATAGGTTTTGGTAATATGGTTTCGGCGTCAAGGCTCGTTGCTATTGTCAGTCCCGAATCGGCACCTATTAAGCGTATTATTTCCGAGGCTAAGGAAAAAGGAACTTTAATTGATGCAACTCACGGACGTAGAACAAGAGCTGTTATTATTACTGATAGTGAACTTATTATTCTAACTTATCTACAATCAGAAACCGTTGCCGCAAGGCTTGAAGAAGAGAATACCTCTGATATGTGCGAGGATAACGATGATGAATAAGGGGAGTCTTATTATTATTTCAGGTCCTTCAGGCTCGGGTAAGGATACGGTTTTAAAAAAGCTTTTTAAAAAAATGCCTGAAATAGAGTTTTCTATTTCATCTGTATCAAGAAATATGCGCGATGGTGAAACAGAAGGTGAAAAATATAATTTTGTGACACGTCAAAAGTTTGAAGAAATGATTAAAAATGACCAATTGCTTGAATATAATGTTTATTGCGGTAATTATTACGGAACTCCGAAAAAACATGTTGAGGATTGTATCGGTGCCGGTAGAGAAATAGTTTTAGAGATAGATGTTAACGGTGCAAAAAATGTTAAGAAAAAATGTCAGGAATGTTATAGTGTTTTTATTTTGCCGCCTTCATTTGAAACTTTGCGTGAGCGTTTAATAAGCAGAGGAACAGAGTCGACCGAAATTATTGAAAAAAGATTAGAACAGGCAAAAGATGAGTTGAAATGCGCTGTTGAATATGATTATGTTGTTGTAAATGATAATATTGATATAGCAGTAGAAAAGATTTGTAATATTATCATTGCCGAACGTCATCGTGTTTCAAGAAATCATGATGCTTTATATAAACTTTAATATATTTTTAGCTGTAAAACAGCAGAATGGAGAATTTTTATGTTAAACCCTTCAATCGGAGTGCTAATTAACAATAGTGAAAGCCGTTATAAGCTTGTTCTCGATGTTGCAAAAAAAGCAAGAGAAATAGCGAAAGAGGCACAGGATAACGGAGATACAATTATTGAAAAACCTGTTACACTTGCTATGGACCAAATGGCAGCAGATATACTTAAAAACGACTGATATTTTTATTATAATTTATAAAGGATGTGGCTTGTCGTGGATAGACCTATCGTAGTCAACGTAGCTGTGGACCAGACGGTGTATCAAACCGACAGGCCATATAGTTATTTAGTACCGTCGTTACTCTCAAAAAAAGCAAAACCAGGCTGTCGTGTTTTAGTTCCGTTCGGCAAAGGAAATATGCGTAAAACGGGGATGATTATGTCAATTGACGAAAGTAGTCATGACCAAAAGTTAAAAAATGTAATCTCTGTTTTAGATGAACAACCTGTGTTAAGTAATGAAATGCTTTCATTGGCAGAATTTATAAAAGAAAGAACATTTTGCTCTTTGTATAATGCTATTCGTGTTCTTTTACCGCCCGGCATTAACTATAAGGTGCGTCAGGAATATGAGTTAAGCGAGTCTGCAAATTTAGTTTTAGAAAATCTTGATGACGAAATGTTAAAGGCAATTGATTTTTTAAAAAATGTGGGTTCTGCTGTAACGAAAGAAAGCTTTTATTTAGCACTTGAATTACCTGAAAACAGTAGTCTTTTAGATAAGCTTATTTCCAAAGGTGTAATTGTTCGTTCGGGTACAGCTGTAAGGGGAGTAAAAGATGCAACGCTTAAAATGGTTAGAACCACTGAACTTTGCAGAAATTATAAAGCATATAAGCTAACAAAAAAGCAAAGCACAGCGGCAGAGTTTTTAAATGATATAGAATGTTGCTCTGTTAAAGAATTTCAATATTTTACAGGATTTACAGCGGTTGTGCTTAATGGTCTTTGTAAAAAAGGTTTAGTAGAGTTTTTCGAGCAGGAATACTATCGAAATCCTTATGCTAACAGTGAAAGAGTAACAAATAATAGTGTTAAGCTAACCGAAAATCAGGAAAAGGCATATAGTGAACTGTTAGAAGAATATTCAACTTCACATGGTTCCACAGCTCTTTTATATGGTGTTACAGGTTCGGGAAAAACTCAGGTTTTTCTAAAGCTTTGTGACGAGGTTGCAGGTCAAGGCCGAGGTGTTATTGTAATGGTGCCGGAGATAGCATTGACTCCGCAGACACTGAATATTTTTCACAAGCGCTTCGGCGACAAGGTCGCTGTTTTTCATAGCGCCATGTCACAAGGGCAACGACTTGATGAATGGAAAAGGGTGAAGCGGGGAGAGGCATTAGTTGCTGTGGGTACTCGTTCGGCTGTTTTTGCACCCTTTGAAGATGTTGGATTGATTATTATGGACGAAGAACACGAATCGACCTATAAGTCAGAAA
This sequence comes from Acutalibacteraceae bacterium, assembly GCA_045601645.1. Lineage (GTDB taxonomy): Bacteria > Bacillota > Clostridia > Oscillospirales > Acutalibacteraceae > UMGS172. Next base: position 2,686 of record JAZSAC010000007.1, read on the forward strand.
TGAGTCCGTATTTTCATGCAAGAGATATTGCAAAATATCGCATAGCACGAAGCAAAGGGTTATTATTGCTATCATCCGCAACACCATCTATTGAATCATATAGTTTGGCTTTATCGGGTAAATATCGTCTTTGTAAGCTTGAAAAAAGATTTGGTTCGGCAAGCTTGCCGGATGTTGAGATTGTTGATATGCGACAAGAAATTTCTTCCGGCAACAGTGGAATAATCAGCAATGCTCTTTACGATAGAATAAATGAGGCGTTAGACAGTGGACATCAAGTAATTCTATTACTTAATCGTAGAGGATTTAATACTTATGTTTCCTGTTCATCTTGCGGACAGGTTGTAACCTGCGAAAATTGTAGTATATCAATGACATATCATTCTGCGAATAATAGATTGATGTGTCATTATTGCGGTAAGTCATTGCCATATGTTGATAAATGTCCACAGTGTGAAAGTGTTAACATGAGATATTCAGGACTTGGTACGCAAAAAGCTGAGGCTGAACTTAAAATGCTGTTTCCCAATGCCAAAATATTGAGAATGGACGCTGACAGTACCATGACAAAAGCTGATTATGAAGGTAACTTAAAAGCTTTTGCCGACGGAGATTATGATATAATTTTAGGCACACAAATGGTTGCCAAAGGATTAGATTTTCCAAAGGTTACGGTTGTAGGCGTTTTGAATTCTGATATATCAATGCACAATAATGATTACCGTAGTTATGAAAGGACATTTTCTTTATTAACTCAGGTAGTTGGACGTTCTGGTAGGGGTGCCGATAAAGGCACAGCGGTTATTCAAACGGTTGAGCCTGACAGTAAGTTAATTGAGCTTGCTGCAAAACAAGATTATAATTCATTTTATGAGAGTGAAATTTTGACCAGACGTTTGATGACATATCCACCATATTGCGATATTGCAACCGTTAACTTTTTAGGTCAAGAGCGTAAGATTACTGAAGATGCGGCAAGATGTTATTTGGATATTTTAAAAAATGCTGTGTTAAATGAGTATAAATCAGTAAAAATTATTGCTTTAGGTCCAACAGCGGCGGCTGTGCTTAAGGTGAATAATAATTATCGTTTTAAGATAATACTAAAGTATAAGAATTCTGCTGAATTTAGAAACATGATTAATGATGTAACTTTGCATTATTTAAATACAGCTTTTTCTAAAAAGGTAACAGCATCGGTTAATGTTAATCCTGAAAATTTAGTGTAACAGTAAACGAAACGGAGTAGATATAATGGCGTTAAGAAATATAGTTAAAGAGGGCGACCCTATATTAAGAAAGGTATGTAGAAGTGTCATTAACTTTGATGATAAGCTGCATTTATTGCTTGATGATATGATTGAAACCATGAAAGATGCTGACGGTTGCGGTCTTGCCGCATCGCAAGTTGGCATTTTAAGAAGGGTTTGTGTGGTTGATACAGGTGATGGTGTTGTTGAATTGATAAATCCTGTAATTATTGAAGAAGATGGCATACAAGAGGAAACAGAGGGTTGTCTTTCTTTGCCGAACAAAAGTGGAGTAACCAGAAGGCCTATGCGCGTTACTGTAAAGGCACAAGACCGCAACGGCGAAACCTTTACTATAAGTGGTGAAGGCCTTAAGGCACGTGCGTTTTGCCATGAAATAGACCATTTAAATGGTATACTTTATATTGATAAGGTTGTTAGAAAGGCGTAATTTATGAAGATAGTGTTTATGGGCACACCCGAATTTGCTGTTGATGCTTTGGCTGAGCTTGTTGCATCAAATCATGAGGTTGTGGCGGTCTTAACTCAACCCGATAAACCGCAGGGAAGAAAAATGGTGTTAACTCCTCCGCCGACAAAGGTGTTTGCTGAAGCTAAGGGTATACCTGTTTATCAACCGGCATCGGTTAAAACCGATGAATCGTTTGAGCTTTTAAAAAGCTTTAATGCTGATGTTTTTGCCGTTGTTGCTTACGGTAAGATTTTGCCGCAAAGGGTACTTGATATACCACGATACGGTTGCGTAAATTCTCATGCATCAATTTTACCGAGACACAGAGGAGCATCACCGATTCAATATTCTATTTTTTGCGGTGATAAGACTACGGGAGTCACAACTCAGTTAATGGATAGCGGAATCGATACAGGTGATATATTACTTTGTGAAAAGACAGAAATTTTACCTACTGATAATTTTGAATCATTGCATGATAAGTTGAAGTCTATTAGTGCAAAACTACTTTTGAAAACTATTAACGGGCTGCAAAACAATGAAATTATACCTGTTAAGCAGTCGGATGAAGGTGTTAGCTATGCACCTATTATTACAAAAGAGATGGGCTTGATTGATTTTTCAAAAACTGCTCAAGAAATTGATTGTCAAATAAGAGCTTTTTCACCTTGGCCGTCGGCATATTTTTTTATAAACGGAAAACGTGTAAAAGTAATTAAGGCAAAATTGGGTAAAAACAGTGACTTTAAGGCAGGGACGGTTGTGGATTTGACCGATGGAATAGGGGTGGCGTGTGGTAAAAACACCTCAATAATTTTTACTGAGCTTCAACCTGAAGGCAAAGTGAAAATGCAGGCAAAGGCATTATTAAACGGTAATCCGTTAAGTGTGGGTGAAATGCTGTGAATAACGCCAGACAGATTGCAGTAAAGGTTTTATCTGAAACCGAGCGTAACAACAGTTACTCTAATATTGCAGTATCTGCTGCTCTTAATTCGGCTCAGTTGTCACGTGTTGATGCTGCTTTTGCAACCATATTAATTTATGGTGTTTTGCAACGCAAAGTAACTTTAGACATAATAATTGAAGAATATTCAAAAGGGAAAATACACCCGTTTGTAAATAATTGTCTGCGTGTGGGGGTTTATCAATTATTGTTTTTAGATAAAATCCCTTCATCTGCTGCTGTCAATGAGTCGGTTAAGCTTATTAAAAAGAGTCGTCAGAGCTTTGCAGCAGGTTTTGTAAATGCCGTTTTACGCAAAATAAGTATAGACCGAGAAAATATTTTAAATAAAATCGCAAGTAGTGATAATCCGGCTTTTAAATATTCCTGTACAAGTGATTTTGCTGAAAGTCTCATTAACGATTATGGTTTTGATACAGCCGAGAGTTATCTTAATGAGGCTTTAAAGCTTCCAACATTATACATAAGGGCTAATAACCATGTAAATAGTGATGAAGAAACGAAAGATTCATTATTTAAAGAAGGTGTAATTTGTAATTATACTGTTTTAAGCGGTGCGTTTTCACTTGAAAATCCGGGCAATGTAGAGAAATTAAAAAGTTTTACTAACGGCTTGTTTTTTGTGCAAGATTTAGCTTCGCAGATTGCTTTAAATGAGTTTGATATTAGTGAAGGAATGAGTTTTTTAGATGTTTGTGCAGCACCCGGTGGAAAGAGCTTTACAGCAGCACAATATACCGGAAAATCCGGCAAAATTGTATCTTGTGATATTTATGAAAAAAGAGTCGGATTGATTTCAGAAGGTGCTAAACGGCTTAAAATTGACAATTTAGTTGCTATTCAAAATGATGCAATGGAGTTTAATGAAAAATTAGGCACTTTTGATAGAGTGTTGTGTGATGTACCATGTTCTGGCTTTGGTGTAATACGCCGTAAGCCCGAAATTAAATATAAATCATTAAAAGAATTCGAAGGTCTTAAAGAAATACAACTCACAATTCTTGAAAATTCAGTTAAATATTTAAAGCCAGATGGCCAACTTATGTATTCAACCTGTACACTTCGCAAGGCTGAAAATGAAGATATAATCAATGCGTTTTTATTGTTTAATAATCAATTTGTAAAGGTAAAAGAAAAAACACTGATGCCACAAACGAATGGCAGTGACGGGTTTTATTTTTGTATTTTAAAGAGGAAGATAAGT
>JAZSAC010000008.1:0-15064 GCA_045601645.1 Acutalibacteraceae bacterium
AGAGGTGCCGAAAAAGTTTGCATTTGTATATAATCCCTTACATCTATAAGAATCAATGTTTAGATTTAAAAGCCTTTCAATAATACTTATTACAGTAGAAAAGCAACCACCAATACATATAACATCTAACAGTTTTTCGAAAAAATTTCCTGTAATTGTTGCGCGTGTGATGATAGCTATAATTATCATTGCGGCAAAAACGCCGGTGCGAACAAGACCGATATAATTACCGTTACAAAGGGCAACTGTAGCGGCTGTCAAAGTGAAAACCAATAGCATAACGGATAATTTTTTATGCTCTACAAGCTTTTTTCTAAAGGTGGGCAAAAGGCAAAACAGTATTCCCACTGTGCAAATTACAAGCTTATTCAACCAAAAGGGAAGATAAACCGAAAAAGCAACAATCAATAAGCAAGCTTTGTATAATAATGTGATTTTATCTTTGCTTTTATTTAAACAACATAAATTCATTTATGACCTCATTTTAGCTATTATTCCTATTATTGCAGATAATACAATCTGACCAATTGTGAAAGTCATGGTTAATATTAGCGTCAGCTTGCTTGCAAGTGCGAGATATATTAAGGAAAGAACGCCGATTGTACCTAATATAATACAAATTACAGCAAGTGTTAAATATATATTGGTGAGTTTGATAGATGATGATACAGCACTTAAAAATCCACATACCGATTTGCCGAAAACAAGCGGAGAGGAAAGAGTTTCACATGGCTTGCATTCTTCGGCATAAACTGTACGCCCGTTATGATTCATGACCTTAAGGGCATCATTAGGCAGTCCGAAATAATCGCACAGCATAGCATCTGATGCGTTGGGATCAAGCGGGTTAACAGCAATAGTCATACCTGTGTTGCATAGTTTTTGAATCTCACGGATAATCTCAGTATCAACATCATACTTTACTATGAACAAAAGGCAAGGCACACCATTGCAGGCAATGTAAACAGGGAAATATCCCGCACGTAATATTTTTTGGTCAACCGATGCAGGAGGCACGGAAATATTATGTCCTTGCATAAGGTTGCGATTGCCGATTAATATGGTTTTTTCACCAATCCAACCTGAAATTCCCATTTTATCCTCAAATTGAAAGCCGTCAACCTTCGGTATTTGAGTGGTATTATAATCACCCAATATGCCTTCAAAGATAGGCTTTAAAGGGCTGTTTGCCGCGACCGCAACTGCGGCTGCATCCAAAAGGGAATGTGCAACCTCATTTTCGCTTAAGGGTTTCATATTGTAAAGTGTGACTGAGCCTTCGGGAAACAAATCAGATGTATTAAGTGCTATAACGTTTGAAAGATTAAGCTCATACGCGCCCTTATAGCCTGCCAAGGCAGTATTATAGCGAGCAAGTTTTTTTGTAACAAAGAACATGGGCAACTCACAAATCAGAGCTGCACCTGCAGGAAAAGTACAGGTGAGAGCAAGTGTTGCTACAGTAATACCTAAACAAATATTACCAAATGCACCGTAGATAATTCCCAAAATTGAGGCGATGACAGCACCGGTAACGAATATTATTCGAGTCTTTAGTTCAAGAGGACTTTTGTAATTTGAGCTTTTTAAAAAATCAGTAACATTTATTACTTCACGGTCGCACAAAACGAGTGTATCGCCCGAAACGGCACCTGATGAAATAACGGTTGCTTTTTTACCTTCGACAGAAAAGACTGACCTTTTAGGCTCAGAATTTGTTATTTTTTCTAATCCTTTTAATATTCTCGAAGTTTTCAAGAACTGTGCAAGACTATTAACAGAAAGTAAAACATCTACTACAGTTGCCACACCTGAAAATGCACCGTTAAAAGCAAATGTAGAGCAAAGACTTTGCACAACGGCAATTAATCCTGCCACAGAAATGCAGGTGCTGAAATCAGGTTTAAAGCCTACGAAATTTTTTAAGCTCAGCAATGTGCCCATATTGATTAAGAGTGTGGCTATAAGAAGAATCAATTCAATAATTCCCAACGATTTAGTAGTGAGAATCGGTGCAAAAAAGCCTACAACACAGATGGAAATCAAAGTGAATATTGACGAGAAAATAAATACGGTAAGCTTACTGCCTTTTTCCTGCATAAGTTTAGTGCGAAGTCTTGCGGCATCATTTAAGTCTTTGTAATCATCTATATTATCAAGTTCCGAGTCATTGCACTCATAATACGGAAGCTCGTTATCATCATCATACTCGTCATCTTCGTAGTATTTTTCTTCATATGATGTTTTGCGAATGTTTTCCATATCGGCATCAGCTTTTTTGGCAATAGCTTCACCTAAGTCACCGATCATTATTGTTTTAGCTTCAACCATATCGAGAGGTATATTTGGAGTTGAAGAAAGATTAACCTCTATAGTAGATGTCGGTACATCGTTTATTTGTTTTGCAAAGCTATCATCAGTGCGTAAAATTTCAGAAGGAACGGTTGTCGGAATAACCTCGACTTCAAGCTGTTTATAATTGCTGTCAGTTGATTCTTCGTCGTTAATTGTATTTGAGGTAGGAATATTAAATGTCTCTTGCTGTGGGGCTTGAGCAATTTTCATATCCGAATCATCTGTTTTTTCATCGACTTTTGAAACAGAAGACTCTAAGTCCCCATTTTCGAGAATTGTTTCGTTAGATTCATTATTCGCAGGTTCTAAAGGTTCACCACGAAGCATACGAATTATTTCTTCAACCGAACGATTGGTTTCGGTTTCTTCCGATTCTGCTGAGTGTGATGTATATAAAGGTTCTAAAGATTGTTCTTTAGGTGCTTCTTCATCATTTAAAGACAAATTATTATGGTCGCTGCTTTGGGCGGCGGCTTTTTCAACTGCTAGTCGACAACGCTCAAGAAAAGCATCGTTTTCACGGTTGTTGTCGGCAACTTTGTTATGTACAACAGGAATCGTTTCGGGATCGTTTGCGGGTTTTTCGGCTATCGGATTTTGTGATGTTGCCCATGATGGTACATATTCATCATCAAATCCTTTTTCTTGACTTGATTTTTCTTTTTGCATCATAAGTTCATAAACTGAGTCGCTGCTGTGAGAGGAAGGAGTTTTACTGTCGGTTGATAAACTGAGAGTAATCTCACTTGCTGTAAGCGCGTGTTGAGCGTAATGACGTTTTTGAGTGCCATCAGTATCCTTCTTACTGCCGGTAAAAAGGATATCCTCATCATCATTAAAAAGGTTCTCATTATAGCCGTTAAAATTGTCGTTATTTTTTTTACCGAAAATTCCCATCTAATTCATCTCCCTAATATCAGTTATGAGCAGAAATGCCCTGTTTTTGTCTTGCAGCTTCATACATTAAAACTCCCGCAGCTACTGAAGCATTAAGCGAGTTGATTTGCCCAAGCATTGGTAAAGAAACAACAGCATCGCAGCTTTTTTTAACAAGCTGACTGACACCTTTACCTTCAGAGCCTATTACAAAGACACAAGCACCTTTAAAATCAACAGAGCACCAGCTTTGACCATCCATATCGGCGGCATAAAGCCATAAGCCTTCATTTTTAAGCTTATTAATGGTTGAAGTAATGTTATTTACCCTTGCAACCCTCATATATTCAAGCGCACCTGCTGATGATTTTGCAACGACGGCATTAAGAGAAGCACTGCGCCGTTGAGGAATTATTACTCCATGAACGCCACACGCTTCGGCTGTACGAATAATTGCACCTAAATTGTGTGGGTCTTCAATGCCGTCACAAATTATTATAAAAGGAGGCTCATTTTTTGAACGTGCAAATTCAATAATATCTTCAACAGTATAATATTTTTGAGCAGCAACAACAATCGCAACACCTTGATGTACTGCACCACGACTCATGAAATCAAGCTTTTGAGGTGCAACCTCTTTAATAGGAATCTTACGTTCACGGCATTTTGCAATAATAGCCTTGATAGAGCCGTTATCGGCACCGTGTGCTACCAAAAGCTTGTCGATTTCTCGACCTGAACGTAACACCTCTGCTACCGGATTTCTACCAACTATAACATCTGAAAAATGTTCTTCTTTTGGGTCAAACTTTTCATTAAGATTTTCTGACATGATTTATTTCCTTTTGATATATTTTTCTCCGGTCATGGCCTCAAATGATGTTACAACAGCCTGTTCGCTTATATTACACTCAAAGGACCAAATCGGGACGTTACGTATAAAATTATCTAATAAGGTCGCCAAATGTTCGGCACCTTCACGTTTCGGAGAAAAAGCGGTTTGCTTTAATAACTTTATAACCGAAACGGCAGCAGGTGATTTGTGAATAGTGTTTTTATCTCCTCTGCTTAGAAGAGCCACTGCGCCGACAGGTAATAGGGTGTTTTGACTAAGGTCACTTTTACCGCTCCACGGGGTGCCTGAAGCAAAAAATGTATCACCTATAAGTCTAACAGCAGGTTTATCGTCGTTAATAATTGTTACATTGTCAACATATTGCTTCCAAAGTGAAGTGTGCGTCGATTTACCTGTTCCGCTGGTTGCAGAAAACAGATATGCTTTACCGTTATACGAAAGGCAGGAAGAATGAAGCATGAAACCATCAAACATAATAAGTTGTCTGTAAAATGCACCACAGGTGTAAGCATATTCGCATTCACTGTCGGTTGCAGAAGGATATTCCTCACGCATTTTTTCAAAAAAAGTCTTTGAGCAGGGAATTGAAATGTCAGGCTTACCTATAAAGTCGTGGAGGTATTTTTCACTTCTCTCAATTAAAAGTGAATGCTCTAAATCCATTTCTACACGAAGGCCGGCAATTAAATAGCGTCTCAGCAAACCAGCACCCCCCATAATTTATATAATATTATTATATATAATAAATCCTTTACAATAAAAAGTCAACGGATTTTACTTTTTTACATCATGTTATATAAAAAATTATTTACATGAAAAGGATATATTTAATCTAAATTTTGTCAAGAATAATTTTACAAACAACTTTTGTAAAGAGAGGAAAGTTATGATTACTGATATTAAAGGAATTGAATTACTTGATTCAAGAGGAAATCCTACGGTTGCCGCTGAGGTTACCTTGTACAATGGAATTAGGGCAATTGCAATTTCACCCTCCGGTGCATCTACGGGTAAGTTTGAAGCACACGAGCTTCGTGACGGAGGCAAACGATATGGAGGAAAAGGTGTAAAGAAAGCAGTAGAAAATATAAATACTATTATTGCACCGTCGCTTTGTGCACTTAAAACACTTAATCAGAGAACTATTGATACAGAAATGTGTCGATTAGACGGAACAGACAATAAGAGTCGATTGGGTGCCAATGCCTTGCTTGCGGTTTCAATGGCAGTTGCTCGTGCTGCCGCAAGATATTATCGGGTGCCACTTTACAGATATTTAGGAGGAATAAGCTCTAATAAACTTCCTACACCTATGATGAATATATTATACGGCGGTGCACATTCCGATAACAATATAGATATTCAGGAGTTTATGATTGTACCAAAATTAAAAAGCTTTGCTGACAATGTTTGTGCCGGTTCTGAGATATATCATGCTTTAAAAACGGTTCTTAAGGCTGCCGGGAAATCAACAGGCGTAGGTGATGAGGGTGGTTTTGCACCGGATTTGAGAGATGACCGAGAGGCAATAGAATATATTATTAATGCAATAAGCACTGCGGGTTTTACAACTGATGATGTGAAAATTGCTTTAGATGTGGCATCTAGCGAATGGTTTGAAAACGGTGTATATAAAACTCAAAAATCCGAAGAAAGCATGACTTCAAATGACCTTACTGAAAGGATATCGGGGCTTATAAAGGATTATCCTATAATATCTATTGAAGATGGTCTGGCTGAGGAAGACTATGTAGGTTGGAAGACGATGACCGAAAAGTTGTCCGACAGGGTGATGCTCGTAGGTGATGATCTCTTTGTTACCAATAAGCAAAGATTGAAAAGCGGAATAGAACAGGGAATTGCCAATTCTATCCTTATTAAGCTTAACCAAATAGGAACTTTAACCGAAACACTCGATGTTATAGATATGGCTAAAACAGCAGGCTATACTGCTATTATTTCTCATCGCTCGGGTGAAACTGAGGATACATTCATTGCCGATTTATCTGTGGCGGTAGGGGCTGAATATATTAAAACCGGTGCGCCGTGCAGAACCGATAGAACTTCAAAATACAATCGGCTTCTAAAAATAGCATCTGAACTATATCGATAATTATATAAATTTAAGTACCTTTAAGATTTTTTCTTAAAGGTGCTTTTGTATTATAAAAAGGTTGTCTATTATTGGACACCTTACAATATAATTTACTATGACATATGTTATAAATGTCTAATTATTTAAAAGCAACACATAGCAAAATTGTAGCTATTTCAAAAGAAAAGGAAGAAAAAAGGCTTTTGACAGAAAGAAAGGACACACTTTTGTGCAAAATGACGGCACATTTTACCAAAATTGCATTCTAAAAGGGAAAAAACATATAACTGTTAGTGAAAAAAATAAAAAAAATTTGGTGAAATTAGTGAATTTTTGACAAATTGTTATTGACAAAATATGTGTTTTGTAAGATAATACATAACAGAACATTGTGCAGAGTTGGCTTTTAATGTAAGTCAAATATGCTGTTGCTCTTGCAAGGGGCGCTGTTTAAATATTTTTGTGAAGGTGAAGAAATGAATTCTTGTAAAACCCGAATACTAGCAGTAGGTTTATGTTTTGCTTTGCTTGTTTCTTTTGGTGTGATGCCAACAAGTGCAGACGAGGTATCAAGCATCGATAAAAACACGAAAAACCAAAGTGCTGCAGATACAATTGTAAACTCGGAATATCAAAAATATCTTGAGTCGATTGCTGACAAAGCGAATGCGACTGAGGATATTGTTATTGACCCTACCGGATACAAGGAAATTAAAGATGCCGAATTTACTGTAAACGATGAAATTAAGAGCGTTATATCGGTTAAGCCGTATGATGTTTTGGTTGATGCGTTAAATAACACCAAAAGCACTCAAAACTGTCTTGTATGGAGTGATAATGCATCGTTTATTCAACAGGGATATTTAACCTATGAGGTTACCGTTCCTGCCGATGCGGTTTATAATCTGGCTTTTACATATTTGCCTCTTTCTAAAACCGGTGCTAATGCAGACGCAACGGATGACAAGACAAGCACCAATCCGGTCAAATTGTCAGTCAATATTGACGGAAAGATTCTTTATTCGGGTTTTGACGCTTTGGCTTTGCCGCGCATGTTTGTAAACGACGGTTCAACTACCGATAAGCTTACAGGTGTTTTTCGTGTTGATACTTTAGGAAACGAGCTTACACCTGAACAAAGAGAATACGGTGAGTTTGTTACACAGTATGCAACCGACCCTGTAGGTGTTGTTGCTGACCCATATAAAATTTTCCTCACAGCTGGAACGCATACTATCACCTTAAAATCTATATATGAACCTTTTGCTCTTGCAAGTATAATTCTTAAAGCTCCTGAGAAAGAAATAAGCTACGCTGATTATTTGGCAGAGTATTCATCGGCATCTAAATATGCCGGTGATGCTATTGAAGTTGAGGGTGAGGACGCGTGGCTTAAATCTACAAATTCGTTGGTACCTAAAACCGATAACAGTTCCAGCGATGTTACACCTAACAGTCCGGTAAAATCCGCTCTTAACTATATAGGAAATACGAACTGGCAGGTTTCCGGTGAAAGCTTGACCTGGCGTATAAACGCACCCGAAGACGGCTTATATACACTTGGTATGAACTACAAGCAGGCTGCCATTATTGATGGTATTACATATCGTTCTATTGCTATTGATAATGTTATTCCGTTTGAGGAATGTAAAAATTTACGCTTTGACTATTGCACGAATTGGCAGTTTAAGGAAATCGGTGACGGAACAACTCCGTATTTGTTCTATCTTACCAAAGGTGTGCACGATATTACTATGACGGTTACATTGGGCGAGAGTGCTGCGTTTTTCTCAAGGTTGAGCGAGATAGTTGAGACTATCGGTAACCTCTACATTGATATAGTTATGATAACAAGTGATTCGCCTGACCCTAATCGTGACTACGATTTGTTTAGACAAATCCCGAATTTTTTGGAAGTTTTAAAAACAAATTATGACGAGTTGAAGCTTCTTGCAAATGATATGAAAGAGCTTGCAGGTGCTCGTAGTAATAAATATATTGCAGCTTTGGATAATATGGCACGTGTATTAAATGAAATGTATACTAATCAATATACCGCGCAAAATTATGTTTCTGATTATTATTCAAACTACACAACTGTTTGTTCATGGCTTTATGAAATGAAAACTATGCCTTTAAGCTTAGACCAAATACAGTTGGCATCAATAGATAAGGGATTTAAGGATAATAAATCCGGATTTTTTGAATCGTTAGCTTTTAGTACAAAACGTTTCTTCGCTTCGTTTAGTGATGATTTTTCAACCATAGGTGGTTCGGCTGCTGCAAATGCTAATGGCACAGTTAGAATTTGGGTTAACTGGGGACGTGACCAAGCACAAGTTTTGAGTAACCTTATTCAAGACTCATTTACATATGAGACAGGAATAGGTGTTGAACTTGAAATAGTTGATGCGTCACTTGTTATGGGCTTGCTTGCCGGCAACTATCCTGACCTTTCACTTCATTTAGAGAGAACACAGCCGGTTAACCTTGGTATGCGTGGTGCATTATATGATTTAACTAATTTCTCGGCTGAAAAAGACCCGAAATATTCGACCGTTGATGACGGTTCAACCTATATGCTTGATTATGAAACTGTTTTAAAACGCTTTCAGTCCGAGGCAAATGTACCTTATTGGTATAATAATCAATTGTTTGCTTTACCTGATACCCAGTCGTGTTCTATTATGTTCTACAGAACCGATATCTTTGAAAGCTTGGGTATAGAGCCACCTGAAGAAGCAAATAACGGTCAAGGTTGGACATGGGATAATTTCCTTGAGGCGTCTACTATTTTCCAACGTAATAATATGGATGCATATGTTCCTTACGTTAAAAATACATTGAATATGTTACCCATGTTCTTAATGCAGAACGATGCAGAGATGTATAATGAGGAACGGAATAAAACTTTGTTGACATCGACTGATTCAATAGAGGCATTTACTCAGTGGACAAATCTTTACACAAAATACAGTGTAGAAAAACAGATCGACTTCTACAATCGTTTCCGTGTTGGTACAGCTCCTCTCGGAATCGCAACCTATACGACATATACACAGTTGATGCAGGCTGCACCTGAAATACAGGGTCGTTGGAAGATAGCATATGTTCCCGGAACTATGCGTGAGGACGGAACGATTGACAGAAATATTAATGGTAGCGGTACCGGTTGTGGTATTGTTAAGAGGTCTGATAACAAGGAAGGAGCTTGGCAGTTCCTTTGTTGGTGGACATCTGCTCAAACTCAATTAAGATATAATAATAATGTTGAGTCAATTTTGGGCACAGTTTCTCGTACACCAACTGCTAATATAGAGGCTTTTAATGCATATTCTTGGAATGCAAATGACCTTGAAATTTTAAAAATGCAGTGGAACGAGGTTGAGGAATTCCCTGAGCTTCCCGGCGGTTATTATGTAGCGCGTGCTGTTGACCAAGCTTATTGGGCTGTTCTTAACGGTGACGATAATGAAAAAGATGCAATTCTTGAATGGGGCAAGGTCGCAGATAACGAAATTGCTCGTAAGATAGCAGAATATGCAGAATAAATATTGAGGAGGGTGTAAAATGCAAAAAGAAATAAATCTCAAAAGAGATAGAAAAATAGCAGCTTTTAAAGAGATGCTGCCGTCATACTTAATGTTAGCACCATTCTTCATCTTCTTTCTTGTGTTTTTGGTTTTACCAATTTTATGTTCAATTGTTTTCAGCTTTACTAATTTTGATATGATTAATGCACCGAAGTTTATCGGCCTTGAAAATTATATTAGAATGTTTCTTGATGATGATGTTTTTCCGACAGTCTTTAAAAACACCTTGGTTTTTGCAATTATTTGTGGACCTGTAGGATTTTTATTGTCCTTCGTATTAGCGTGGTTTATCAATGAATTTTCACCGATAATTCGTACAATACTCTCATTTATGTTTTATTGTCCGGGTCTTGTCGGCGGTGCTGTGTTTATTTGGCAGGTTGCCTTTAGTAGTGATAGTTATGGATATATGAATAGTGCGTTGCTTTCACTGGGGGTAATTACTGAGCCTATTGCATGGCTTTCAACCGAAGATTATATACAGCCCATTGTAATTATTGTTCAATTATGGATGAGTATGGGCGTTTCGTTTCTTACAAACATTTCCGGTCTTCAAAACGTGAATCAAGAACTTTATGAAGCAGGTTCAATTGATGGAATTAGAAACAGATGGCAAGAACTTTGGTATATTACCTTACCTACTATGAAGCACATGCTTTTGTTTAGTGCGGTTATGCAGATTTCAAGCGCATTCTCAATTGGTGCGATAGCTGTTCAGCTTGCCGGTTATCCAAGTGTCGGTTATGCGGCAGATACAATTGTAACGCATATGAGTGACCTTGGCAGTGTTCGTTTTGAAATGGGATATGCGGCTGCGGTTTCGGTTGTATTGTTTATAATGATGGCAGTATTCCGACTAGTAATCGGTAAATTATTAAATTCAACAGGTAAGTAAGGGGGTGGGATAGAATGTTTAGAAAAAAAGAAGAGGTTCTTATTTTGCCGAGCGGTGCAAGAGCCTTGCGTGATTCTGTTAATGACGCAAAGGCACCTAAAAGAAGAAGACTGGCTAAATCCGAAGCTAAGCGCTATACGCGTAGTAAGATGGGCAACTTTTTATATTTCTTCTTTATTATTGCTGCAGGTTGTCTTTCTGTCTTACCGTTGATTTATTCGATTTGTACTTCACTCAAGCCTTTGGATGAAATACTTATATTCCCACCTAGGTTTTTCGTTCATCGTCCGACAATGGCGAACTATCTTGCTTTGCCTGAGTTGCTGTCAAATCTTAGAATTCCGTTATCAAGATATGTATTTAACAGTTTGGTTACAACTATGGGAACGGCGTTTGTTTATGTAGTCATTGCTTCTATGGCAGCGTTCGTTTTGTGCAAGTCTAATATTAAATTTAAGAAAACAATTTTCTATATAATTCAGTTTTCTCTTTTGTTTAATGGGTATACATTGGCTACCCCACGTTACATTATATATAGTACATTGAGCATGATGGATACATATTGGGCATATATTCTTCCCCACTTTGCATCAACAATGGGTGTATTCCTTATGAAGCAATATATGGAAGGTGCTCTTCCCAATGCATTGCTTGAGGCTGCAAAGATTGATGGAGCAGGCTACACAAGAATATTTTGGCGAATAGTTATGCCTATTGTTAAACCAATGTGGTTGACACTTATATTATTTACTTTCCGTGATGTTTGGGCTACTATTCCTACGGGACTTATATTTAGTGAATCATTAAAGACCTTGCCAACTATAATGGCACAAATTACCGCCGGTGGTATTGCCCGCTCAGGTAGTGCTATGGCTGTTACATGTATATTGATGATACCGCCTATTATAGTTTATATGATTTCACAGAGTAACGTTATGGAATCTATGAGTAGTGCCGGTATTAAGGAATAAGGGGGAGATAGAAATGAAAAATATTAAAAAGAGTCTTCTCCGAGTATTTGTGTGTGTGTTAGCCGTTATTATGTTGATTCCGGTTTTCGGTGTATCGGCAATTTCGGAAAAAACCGATGAAATAGGTTATGACACATATACATATTGGTATGAGTTTACAGGTAAAAATCGAAAAGTTGTTCCAAGCAAACCTATGTATGAAACAGGTAATGTTTTTAGTAAAGGTGAACTTGGTTGCACAGAAGATTCTAAAATAGTAGATGCGCATGTTTCTGACAAAGGCAATACTTACGTGCTTGATGGCGGAACATCAAGAATTATTGTTCTTAATGAAAAATATGAAATTATTAATACTATTTCTGTTGTTGTAGATAGTAATAATAACAATTATTATTTTCACAGAGCGCAAGGTGTTTTTGTTGATGAATATGAAAACATCTATATTGCAGACACTACTAATATGAGAGTGCTGAAGTGCGATGACAAGGGAAATCTCATTAGATCGTACGTATTACCCGAATCAAATCTTATTCCAACAGGGTTTAATTATCAGCCTATTAAGGTTGTTGTTGATAAAAACGGATATGTGTATATTTTGAGCAGTGGCTCTTATTATGGTGCTATTCTTTATTCACCTGATGATGAATTCCTTGGGTTTTACGGTTCTAACGATGTTCCGGCGACAATAACTCAGGCACTTAAAACACTTTGGAACCGTTTGGTTATGAATAACGATAAGCGTAGTGAGATGACCAGCTCGTTACCTTTCAGTTTTTCTGATTTTTGGGTTGATAAGGAAGGATTTATTTATACCGCTACCGGTACAACTCATACAGCAGAACAGACATCTCAAATCAAACGACTCAATCCCGGTGGAACTAATATTTTAAATTCAGATTCAATAAATTTTGCTGATGAAGGTTATAGTGTAACATTATTGAGCGGTGACCGTATTCAGGATATTATAGGTGTTGCGGTTGACAAAGATGGATTTATTTATTGCTTAGATTCCACATATGGCCGAGTTTTAATTTACGACAGTGAATGTACAATGGTCTCTGCGTTTGGCGGAGGACTTAAAGTCGGAGAGCAGGAAGGAACATTCCGAACCCCTAGTTCAATAGCTTATAATTTGATTAACGATGATGTTATCATAACAGATAGTTTTAGTAATACGATAACAGTTTTTAAGATTACCGAATATGGAAAACTTGTAAAATCGGCACAGGCAAAAACAGTTATTGGTGATTATGAAGAAGCTATGGGTGAATGGACAGATGTTCTCAATCAAGATAGAAACTGTCAACTTGCGTATGCGGGTCTTGCTAAAGCTTATTATGTGTTAGGTCAAAAAGCAGATGAGCCGGTTGTTGCTGAACAATATAATGATAAGGCTATGCAACTTGCTAAAGAGGGATATGACCGTGAAACATATAGTCTTGCTTATGACAGTCAGAGGACGAAGCTTATAAGAGACAATTTCGGTTGGATATTATTTATAGCTTTAATTATATTAGGTGTCATTACATTTGCACTGGTTTACTCAACAAGACACAAAATGAGACTTATCAAAAATGAAAAAATTCACCTTGCAACAACAGTTATTTTGCATCCGGTTGAAAATTTCCGTGATATAAAAGAAAAGAAGTTAACATCAATACCGATTTGTTTGGTAATAATAGCTCTGTATTATGTATTCACGGTAATGGAGACCACTTTAGGCGGATTTTCATTTGTATATTTTGACCCGTCAAGCTATAATGCTTTATTAATACTTGCAAAGACTGCCGGAATAGTTGTTATTTGGACTTTCTGTAACTGGGCAGTGTGCACACTATTTAACGGTAAAGGTAATTTAAAGGAAATATTTACAGTAATCAGTTATAGTTTGATACCGTCACTTATTGGAAGTTTTGTTTATGTTATTTGTACCAATGTACTTGTACCTGATGAGGCGGCCTTCTTAAGTATTCTTACAACGGTTTGTACCTTGTATACGCTCTTTATTTTGGTTATAGGCACTATGATAGTGCACGATTATTCTATCGGTACATTTTTATTTACAACACTTCTTACACTTTTAGCTTGTGGAATTGTTTTATTCCTGTTCATTGTTGTAGTTGTACTCCTTCAGCAGACGACAGGATTCTTCGCAACTATTTATTCTGAAATTCTTAAACTATTCTAAAAGGAGGAGAACTAAATGAATAAAGCAAAAAGAGTTTTATGTTCGGTTTTAAGTTTGCTTCTGTGTGCAGTGCTTCTCCTTTTGGGAGCAGGTTGCGGACCGAAAAAATCTGCTGCGGAGCAGAAATTTACATATCCGGAGGAATATGACAAGTTAAAGACCTCTTGTGTTGCCGAAAACAGTACATATAGTCTTATTTGGAATGCTGAAACTAAACGTGTTATTCTTTATGATAAGATAAACGACTGTGAATGGAGTTATGTTCCTTATGAGTCTTTAAATAAGACTTATGATAATGAAGGATATGAGGCAAACAATCATCCAAGATTAGAGTCGCCTATATTGGTAGATTTTTATGCTTCTTCTACTCTTGTTAATAATGATACCAATGCTTATGCACAGGTTATAAAGCCTGGTGAATTTACCTTACGTGCGATAGAAAACGGTATTGAAATGAATTTGTATTTTGAAAAATATGAATTCACAATACCAGTACAATTTGTTTTGACCGCCCAAGGTGTAGATGTTTCGGTTATAACGTCTAGGATTCAAGAAAATGAAGCTTATTGTATTTCAAGCATTACTGTTGCACCGTTTTTCTGTTCTGTTGCTAATGCAAATGCAGGAAAAGAAGGATACTACATGTTTGTCCCGTCCGGTTCAGGAGCTTTAATATATCCTGAGTACACCGATGGTATTGGCATTATGACTTCAGAGCCGGTTTATGGCGGAGATGCCAACATAGACAAAGATGAGCAGGTGACGACCACAGAAAATGTCAGGATACCTGTTTATGGTGCTGTTAATAACGGCAGAGGTGTTTGTGCTATTATTAAAGAAGGTGCAGAGATGGCAAACATCAATACAATGATGGGTCAAGCTCTTACCGGTTATTCTTATGTAACTTCTGAATTTATAATTAGGGGTTATCAATCAGCAGTTCAAACGCTATTTACCTCGGCCGTTGTAAAAACCAAGTTATACGCTGATGCATTTACGGCAGATAACATAAAGGTTGGCTTTTATCCCATGTATGGGGAAGATGCAAGCTATATGGGATTTGCTAAAAAGTATCGCGAGTATTTATCTGAAAAAGGTACTATCAGTCAAGAAAAATCAAACGATTCACTTTTGAATGTTAAATTTTTCGGTGGTATTGAAACTAAAGAGTTTAATTTCGGTATTCCGAGCGATGCGATGATTACTGCAACAACAATTACCGATGTTAAGAAAAT
>JAZSAC010000009.1:0-7311 GCA_045601645.1 Acutalibacteraceae bacterium
GTTCTTAGAGGAACGGGAAAATCAAAAAGAAACAGGCATAAGCTGTAAGGCGTCTGTTGACGGATATACCGATTTTATTTTCGTCAACAGATACGGCGATACGCAGCACTTAGGAACGCTCAACAAAGCGATCCGCCGCATCATTCGCGATTGCAATGACGCGCAGTTTGAAAAAAGCGAAAATCCCGAGGTGCTATTACCGCATTTCAGTTGCCACACCCTTCGTCATACCTTTACTACGAGGATGTGCGAAGCGGGTGTTAACATCAAGGTGATTCAAGATGCTTTAGGCCATGCCGATGTTTCGACAACACTCGGAATTTATGCCGATGTGACCAAAGACCTCAGAAAAGATGAGTTTGCAGGACTGGATGCCTATTTTCAAAAGGGCAAGCTTGCAGCATCCAATTCCGAGGCATCCGTAAGCCAATAAGCCAAAAGTTAAGCCAAATGGAACATAATGTACGTAGACTTACGGAGAGTTATATTTTTCAAAAAGTTTGGAAAGTGGCTTATTTACTGGGGTTTTGAAGACTTTTGTAGGGTTACGTAAGTTTTACAAATGAAATCCCCACAATGAAGCCTTTGGACTAATACGGTTCAAAGAAACCCAGTAGTTATGCGGGTTTGCGGTGGTTTATATCTTCAAAAAACCACGCCACTACGCCAATTTTCACAAAGAAATTTGCAAAGAAAAGTCACTATGATAGACTAAAAGATCAAGCGCCGTGCAATCCGCACGGCGCTTATGTTAAATGCAGAATGCTTTTATATTTTTTAATGTAAAAATAAAAATCTTGATTTTTTTAAAAGTTTAAAGCATGGATACAAAAATCATATAATAAACAAAAGCATTGATTTAATTTTTAAATTTTGGTATAATTACTGACGAATAGAGCGATTGGTAAAAACAGCTTCTTGGAACGGAGAAATATTATGTTGAGACCGGTACTTATGTGCGCTTTGTTTGAGGTTGCTATTGCTACAGTAATGTATCTGTTCGGCATAAAAATAGTATTATTGCTTGGTATGGCTTTTTGTGTTTTAGGAACGTTTGTCTTTATATATTATCGCGATACGGTTGGTTTAAAAACGGTAATTGTATTTATTTTTGCTGCTATATATTGTTTATATTTAGTGTTGGGTGTAAATACAAAAATTTTAAAAGAACAAGAATTGATAGGTAAAACAGAAAGCGTAATTTGTCGTGTTATTGAGGAACCGACAATATTATCTTTCGGTTCTCTTTTACAGGTTGAGGTTGAGAATAGCAATAATGGTGTACCTAAGGGTATGCGCTTTGATTTTGTGGTTAATGAATATAGTCCTATATATAACGCGATTGAAGGCGATATAATTTCTGCTGATATAAGCTTTCAAGAATTAGATGGTAAATATAGGAAAAATCGATATGCAGACGGAATGTTCGTTGGTGCGTCATTTAATAAGGGAGAAATTGTTGGGCATAGAAATTCAATATATACATACTGTGTGAAATTGCGAAAAAGCATTAAGTTAATTATTGATGATAATTTTAACGGAGATTCTGCCGCATTGCTTAAAGGTATTTTACTGGGTGATGTAAGTACCATGAGAGACGAATTGTATAATGCTTTTAAAGTTACGGGCGTTTGTCATATAACTGCGGTTTCGGGTATGCATATAGGTGCGTTATGCTTAATGGCAGTTATGGCTTTAAGGTTATTTTTAAATCGACGTACGGCAGCTGCTGTTGCAATTATACCTCTGCTTATTATGGTGCTTGTGTGCGGAGCGACTCCCTCTGCAATAAGAGCAGGAATAATGTGCTTTATTATGCTCTTAGGCGATATAATGTTACGCAGCCGAGACAGTCTTACATCGTTAGGGTTTTCAATAGCATTGATGCTTTTTATTCAACCTTTTTATGTATGCAGCTTAAGTTTTCAACTTTCTTGCAGTGCAACAGCAGGTGTTATATTATCGTCTCCGTATAGTTTTGCTTTGAAAAAGCGCATCGAAAATAGATTTCCGCGTTACATAGGTATAATTTTAGGTTCTGCAGTTCTTGTAGTTGTTCAATCGGTTGGTGCAGTAATAGCAACCATGCCGTTTCAAATTGTTTCTTTTGGATATGTTTCGATAATAGCACCGATTTCAAGTATGATGATAAATGCAGCAGTGGTTTATATAATGGCAGTTGCTTTTATTGGAATGGTTTTATACAGTGCTCCTTTTATAAGTGTAGTTTCATCGTTGGTTTTTTGGTTAGCAGATGTATTATTAAATTATGTGTGTATTATTATAACTTTGCTTTCACGACTGAGTTTTGCATATATTCTTTTAGATGAAAGTGTTGCTGTAATGTGGTGTGGTTTGTCGTTGGCATTAATAGGAATTTGGATTTTATTTGATAAGGTTGGCAATGGGCGGTTAATAACAATATTGGTTTCGGCGTTATTTTTGATTATGCTGTGGTCAGAAAAATTATTAGTAAATAGTAAATGACATTATATCAATAATTGGTATAGATTTAAAATACTAAAAAAGTGGGGGTTGTAAACCGTGCTTCATAAAGAAAAAGGAGACTTTTTAAATGAGAATGATATTAAAAATCATATAAAGTCCAATAGGCTTTCACGTTGTTATTTGATATTTGGTGATGAACATTATTTGATAAAAACTTATGTAGAAAAAATCATTTCAAGTGCGGTAGATTTTTGCCCTGAGTTTAATGTTTCTCGTTTTGACGGTACTGTTAAGGTGCAAAGTATATATGATGTAACCGAGTCAATTCCTATGATGAGCGCTAATCGTGTGGTATCGGTTTGTGATTATCCGTTTGATAAGGTTGAAAATTCTGAGGCAGAAAAGTTTTTATCAATGGTTGACGATATCCCTGAAACTACGGTGTTGATATTGTGGTATGATACATTGGAAATCAATCCGAGAAAACCGGGCGAAAAATTTTTAAAGCTTATAAGGGCTATATCATCAGCAGGCGGTGCTGTTTGTTGTATAGAAAAAAAGCCTCATTTTGAGATTGCAAAGATATTAACAAATGGTGCCATTAAAAGAAAACGTATACTACAGCCTTCGACAGCAAGGTATATTGTTGAGAATTGCTCAGACGACTTAAGTACGCTTGTAAATGAACTTGATAAGCTGTGTTTCTATGTGGAGGAGGGTAAAGAAATTACCAACAGCATTGTAGATAAGGTGTGTTCACGTTCTGTAGAAGCGAGTATTTATCATGTTTCAAAAGCTGTTTTGCGAGGGGATGTTGAGGTTGCTTTTTGTTTGATTGATGACCTGTTTTATAATAATACCGAGCCGGAATTTATCATAGCTTCGTTGGCTTCTGCTTATGTCGACATATATCGTGCATTTTGTGCAAGAAGTGTAGGAAAAAATCCTATAGAGATTAGTAAGCGTTTTGGATATGGAAAAAACAATGAATTCAGACTTACCGAAGCCGACCGACAATTAAGAAAATTTAATAGTGAAAAAATTACTGAATGCTTAAAAGCGTTATCTGAGTGTGACCGACAAATTAAAGGCTCAAGGTTAGACAGTAAGGTTCTGTTAGAAAAGGTGATAGTTGAGCTTGTACGCATTGCGGAAAATGGGTGATGGCTGATGATTCATCTTACACAGGCTGTTATAGTTGAAGGAAAATATGATAAAATCAAATTATCACGGTTTTTAGATGCTGAAATAATTATAACCGACGGTTTTAGGATATTTCGTGATAAGCAAAAGGCTGAAATGATTAGGCAAATCGCGAAAAAGCGTGGAATTATAATTATAACAGATAGTGATTCGGCAGGTTTCTTAATTAGAGGGCATTTAAACGGTATTGTAGATAAAGAGTGTATAACAAATGTTTTTATTCCTCAAATAAGAGGTCGTGAAAGGCGAAAAACGACACCCTCTGCCGAAGGCTTTTTAGGTGTAGAGGGTGTTAGTGAAGAAGTAATACGTGATGCATTAAAGAAGTATGGCATAGCGTTGGACGGAACAAAGAGTCAAGAGGGCTGTAAATGGACATCGGCTGACCTTTATAGATTAGGCTTGTCAGGGGGAGAAAACAGTGGCATTAAAAGGACTCGTTTGCTTGAAAAATTAGGGTTTCCTAAGGGTATGTCGACTAAGCAGTTGCTAACAGCATTAAGTTTACTTTATTCATTTAAGGAAATAGAAGAACTACTAGGAGAAGAAAAGTGAAAACCGACGGAACAAAATTAAGATTATTGAGCGTTTTAAAAATTTTGACCGAGTATACTGATAGTGAAAATGTACTATCTGCTGCAGAAATCATTGAAAAGCTTTCTTTTTACGGAATTACTGCTGAACGAAAGGCAATATATTCCGATGTTGAAGCGTTATGCAATGCAGGGTATGATGTTAGGGTTGGCGCTTCTCATAAGAAGGGTTACTATCTCGCAAGTAGAACCTTCAGTTATCCCGAAGTATGTCTTTTGGTTGATGCTGTTCAGTCTGCAGGGTTTATTCCTAAAGATAAAACCAATGAATTAGTATCAAAACTATGTGGATTGACATATGGTGAATCGGCAAACGAAATTCGCAATCGTATTTGTATTGAAAATCGAAGCAAGAGTGATAACTCTGAGGTCTATAATATAATCAGCAGTTTAAATGAGGCTGTGTTAAAACGAAAAAAGGTAAAAATTTTATATGTTAAAAACGGGCTGAACGGTAATAAGGTAGAGGTGTCACTTAAAGAAATAACGGTTAGTCCTTATGCACTAGTATGGGAGTCAGACCATTATTATTTGATTGCAAATAATGCTAAATACGATAATCTTTTAAATCTGCGTATTGACCGAATAAAGTCGGTTTTAATGACTAATGAGACGGTACGGCATTTTAGTGAGGTCAGTGAATATAAACAACGGTTTGACACGGCGGATTATGTTAAGAAAAACTTTAATATGTTCGGTGGAAGTGTTTGCAAAATTGATTTGGAATGTAAGGTTGATTTGTTGGACCAAATGCTTGACCGATTCGGTGATGAAATCTTCATTCGCCATTTTGACGGGGAAGAGTATTTTAGGTTTTCGGTTGATGCAATGCTAAGTGAAGGCTTTGTAGGTTGGCTGATGAATTTTGGCGGAGATGTTAGGGTTTTGTCACCGAAGGACTTAAAACAGCGTGTTTTAGATAAAGCAAGAGCTTTACAAAACAGCTTAAAATAAAAAAATTCATTTAATAAAAATAGTTCTTGCAATTTGCAAATAATTGTGATACAATATATCAGCTTAAAGTATGCCAAGCTTTGAGCTAAAAAATTCACACGCACACGAATGTTGACGAAACGGTGCCGAAAAGCTTCGGAAAGCCGTCAAAAGAACGTGATGCGGCGGTATAACCGAAGGAGGAAATATTATGGCAGTAGTATCAATGAAACAGCTGCTTGAAGCAGGTGTCCATTTCGGACATCAGACAAGACGCTGGAATCCGAAAATGGCTGAGTACATTTTCACAGAACGTAACGGTATCCATATTATAGATTTGCAGAAAACCGTTAAAAAGCTCAACGAGGCTTATCTTTTTGCCCGCGATATCGCAGCAGAGGGAAAAGACATTCTCTTTGTAGGAACTAAGAAGCAGGCTCAGGATTCCGTTAAGGAAGAAGCTATCCACTGCTCTATGCCTTATGTTGATGCACGTTGGTTGGGTGGTATGCTTACCAACTTCCGTACTATTCGTACAAGAATAGCAAGACTTAATCAGCTTCGTAAAATGAAAGAGGACGGAACCTTCGAATTGTTACCCAAGAAAGAGGTTATCGGTCTAGAGCTTGAAATTGAAAAGCTCGAAAAATTCCTTGGTGGTATTCAGGATATGGACAGAATACCGGGCGCATTGTTTATTGTTGACCCTAAAAAAGAAAGAATTGCTGTTCAAGAGGCTAAAAAACTTGGTATTCCTATTATTGCTATTGTTGATACCAACTGTGACCCTGATGAGATTGATGCTGTTATTCCCGGTAATGATGATGCAATTCGTGCAGTAAAGCTTATTGCTTCTACAATTGCGGCTGCTGTTATTGAAGGCAGACAGGGTGAGCAGATTACTTCCGAAGAAAACACCGAAGAAGGTTCTGAAGAGGTTGCCGAAGAGTCTATGGGAGAGGTTGCCGAAGAGGTTACTGAAGTGTCGGCTGAATAATTGATTTTATGCCGGTGAGAGACATTCTTTTACCGGCTTTATTAAAATAAAAAGGATATGGTGATTAAAATGGCATTTACAGCTAAAGACGTACAGGCACTTCGTGAGAAGACCGGTTGCGGAATGATGGATTGTAAAAAAGCACTTGTTGAGTGCGATGGTGATATGGACGCCGCTGTTGATTATCTCAGAGAAAAAGGTCTTGCTTCTCAAGCCAAAAAGGCATCTAGAATTGCCGCTGAAGGTACAGTTGCGGTAGCAACAGTTGATGGCGCAAGTGCAGTTGTTGAGATTAACTCTGAAACCGATTTTGTTGCTTCTAATGATGAGTTTAAGAGCTTTGCTGCAAAAGTAGCTGAGGTTGTTGCAAAACAGAACCCTGCTGATGTTGAGGCATTACTCGTAACTAAAGATGAAACAGGTAAGACTGTTGATGAAATTAAGCAGGATGTTTTTCTTAAATTCCGTGAGAATATGCAGATTCGTCGTTTTGTTCGCTACGAGGGTGCAGTTTGCACTTATGTTCATGCCGGTGGTAAAATCGGTGTTATGGTTAAATTTGATACCGATGTTGCAGATAAAGACGGTTTTGCAGTTATGGGCAAAAATATAGCTATGCAGATTGCAGCAATGAATCCTTCGTTCCTTGATGAGGCTTCTGTTCCTGCTTCTGTTCTTGCTAAGGAAAAGGAAATTATGGTTGCTCAAATGAAGGAAGATCCCAAAATGGCAGGTAAGCCTGAGCAGGTTCTTTCAAAAATTGTTGATGGTAAGATGGGCAAATATTTTAAAGAAAATTGCCTTGTTGAGCAAACCTTTATTATGGATGATATTGCTGTGGGCAAGTATATTGATAACGTAGCTAAAGAGCTTGGTGGCAACATAAAGGTTGCAGAGTTTGTTCGCTTTGAAAAAGGTGAAGGCATCGAAAAGCGTGTTGACGATTTTGCATCTGAAGTCGCAGGTATGGTAAAATAATTTAAAATATATATTATAAGGCCTCCCGCTATGTAATAAAGTGGGAGGTCTTGTTTTGTCTGTATTTAATATGTTAAACTTAATGCTTTATGATGTGTGATAAAAATAACTTGAAGATTTTTTTTATATAAAGTATTATATAATAAAAAATCGCAAATA
>JAZSAC010000010.1:0-2173 GCA_045601645.1 Acutalibacteraceae bacterium
TTAAATCTTAAAACCTTTTAGTTAATAATTATGTGTGCAATCATCAAAAGCACTCACCTGAAAAACAAATGATAAAAAGCCAAATTTCACACGAAATTCACACAAAAAATCACCTGCCGAATCTAATAAAACTCGGCAGGCCTTTTTAATTTTTAACCTCAGGCAAGCCGGCAACACTTGTCAATAATGAAAGCACCCCTGCAAGAACCGATGTTGAGCCGACAGCAATCCAATCAACCATACCCATTGCAGTAGCCGTTCCTATTGTGGCAACAGCAGTTTGTGCCACCGTTTTAATTGCTCTTATAAGACCTGCTTTAAGCCAATTTTTTGTGAAAACCGTTTTCATTTTTGCCTCTCTTTCTTAATTTAAGAATGATATTTTTCCAACTTATCAATGCGCTTGTGAGCCTGTTTAATAGACTCTTCACCGCGCGCAACTCGGTCGTGAATGTTTTGAAGCTCAACCCTCATATCTCGATTGTCTCGTTTAAGGTCGTCTACCCCTGCTTTAATATAGCCCAACTCGGTTAATACCATACCATCTTCACGTCCTGTCTGAGTATCATCTGCTCGTTTGTTGCGAAATAAAGCCAACAAACTAAATACTATTCCGAGAATACAACCAACGGCGCTGATTATACTGAAAATTATGTTAGCCATTGTATACACCCTTTACTGCAACGCATTTACAGCATTAGCTATTTTTACTTCGAGGCTTTGTGCATAAGAGCGCAATTTATCATTTTGGGCTTTTAAATCTTCAATTTCTTTCTTTAAAGATTCTGTGTTATCAACTGTCTTTCTTGTTAATTTACCCTTTACAACAACTATATCCTCAATAGCAGTTGCACACTGATTAGCAAAATCTTCTGTTAAAATAATCGGGGTATCTGTTGTACTGTCCATAAAACCAAGCTCAAGCAAAACAGCAGGCATTTTTGTTTGCCTTAAAACCTGAAAATTGGCTGTGCTTAAAGGCTCTGCTCTATTGCCTTTAAGACCTGTATATTTTATAAGACAATTATACAAATCCTTTTGCCACTCTTTTGTTGCATTGCCGACATTGGTATAGGTATATGCTACGATACCGCCACCGCTACCACCGTATATGCCTGCGTTGTGATGTATAGAAAGATAAAAATCTGCTTCAAATTCATTTGCTTTACTTGTTCTGGCACTCAGTGGAACATCAGTTGCACCTGTACGGTCGTCAACTCTTAATATTTCAACTCCATCATAAAGCTTTAATCGTGCTTCAACCATTTCGGCAATACGACTGTTTAAAGACCACTCTCTTGTTTCGTTCGGGTCAATAGCTTTAAGACAACGTTTACCTGCTGTGTATAAACCATGACCTGCATCAAGTACAATTTTAAACATTTAATTCACTCTCCAATCTATTTATCTCATCGCGCCAACTTTGCCTTTGTTCTTTAATTGGTGCATATTCTTCCTCAGACATAACACCCTCTGCATATTTAATTGCCTTGTAATCGGTATCAATCAACTTTTGCTTTAAATCAGCAATCTGCATTTTGGCTGAATTAGGTTCGTTCATTTCGGCAATTTCTCCTTCGGTCATATCTCTATATATGCCGTTATCGTATATTCTCATTCACTTATCCCCCAAACCTGAATTTTTGTGCCGGCAAGCATTTTCATAACATGTTCGGTATTGTTATCACTAAATTCCAATGAAAAACCTTGTAAAAGTCTTTCGGTTAAATTTTCTGCTTTGCACATATGGTTAACACATAAACCGCCTAAAGAATTATCCGACGAAGTGGTTGTTCGTGGTGACATACCGCCTTTATACATAACCGAATAATTATTTAATTGCTCAAACTCGCAATCCCAAGCATGATACATATCGACAGTAGTCTTATAGTTATTTTTCCAAGTAGCATAAAGAGAAGCATTATTCGCTTTTGCAATAACTCTATACCACCCATCTACATTTATAGGACATTTCAAATATAAAAGCACTTTTAACTTTTTTATTTTTTTATCGTTTGCAATATACAAAGTTCCATCATCTTTTGTGCTTAAATCTATCCTATTCGTATCTTCTGTAAGGGTTATGTCGTTCCAAAGCTCGTATTTATTTTCTTTGAGCGATGCCGCCTCTGCAGCTTTTTTTGTTGCTGTATTATCAATATATTCCTTTGTG
>JAZSAC010000011.1:0-4070 GCA_045601645.1 Acutalibacteraceae bacterium
TATTTAGTAGTTATGATGTATGTGTTGTTCTAATTTTAAATTAATGCTTATATTGTTATGTATTCTGAAATAATATATTATTTCCTAAATAATCAATTTCTGTAATATTATCATTTTCAATATAAACTCTAGGTAATCGCACCGATATATTGCACATAATTTCATAAGAAATGGTGTTACACATATTTGCCAAATCGTCAAAGGTAATGCATTTATCACCATCAGTACCAACAACAGTTACCGTTGTTCCAATATGTATATCTTCGATATCAGTAACATCAATCATTAGTTGGTCCATACAAATTGTGCCGATTATATTGGCAAATTTACCGTTAATAATTACTTTTGCTTTGTTAGACAACTGTCTCGGATAACCATCTGCATAACCTAATGGTATAGTTGCAATTTTTGTGCTTTTAGATGCTTTAAATGTTCTGCCGTAGCTGACATAATCGCCTATGTTAATATTTTTTATCATTGTAACTACTGATTTTAATGACATAACCGGTTTTAACTGAAAACCAACATCAAGGTTTTTGGCGGGGGGTAATCCATAAAGAATAATGCCCGGACGAACCAAATTTCCTTCATTATTTGTTCTAAGTGTAATTCCGGCAGAATTACAGGAATGTATATATTTGAATTTATAACCGAATTCATTTAATTTGTTGACGGTATCAATAAATTTTTTATATTGACAGTCACAAAAGGCAGTGTCCTGTTCATCAAGGCTGTCTGCAGAAGAATAATGTGTATAGACACCTTCAAAATTTAGATTTGGTAAATCAAGACAATTTTTGATAATTTCTATTTTATCGTTAACATTGTGCTGAACATTAAAACCAATTCTTGACATTCCTGTATCAAGCTTTAGATGCACTTTTATTGTCAGATTATTTTCAAAAGCAGCTTTTGAGAGTTGATTTGCGTATTCCTCACAGTAAACAGTTTGCGATAAATTAAGATCAGAAAGCAGTTTAATATAATCGATAGGTGTATAGTTAAGAATTAAAATATTCTTAGTAATACCGGTATTTCTTAATTTTATAGCCTCATTTATATTTGAAACAGCAAAACATTCCGCACCGTTTGCTTCATAAAATGTTGCCAGAAGATTTGCACCATGGCCATAGGCATCAGCCTTAATAACCGGCATCAGATATCTTCCGTTAGCAGCTAGTTTTATGTTGTTCCAATTATATCGTAAATTATCTATGTTTATTTCTGCCCATGAGCGCTTTAAAAAATCCATATTTTATCACCCATTAAAAATTTATTTATATTAATATATTTAATTATACTACATTACAATAAATATTTCTACAAAAAAATAAAAAAAACAGTCGGCTAAAAGCCGACTGTGAAAAATAGGGATTAGCAGCAGCAGTTGTCATTGCAGCCACAACCACAACCATTATTATTGCCGCAGCCGTTTCCGCAGCAACAGAAAACGATTATGAGAAGAATGATAATCCAGCAGCAGTTGCCTGAACCGAATCCGTTACACATGTGTGAGTTCCTCCTTTCAAATCATCTATTTTATTCTATGGAGTTT
Source organism: Acutalibacteraceae bacterium (assembly GCA_045601645.1). Taxonomy (GTDB): domain Bacteria; phylum Bacillota; class Clostridia; order Oscillospirales; family Acutalibacteraceae; genus UMGS172. The sequence continues at coordinate 1,556 of JAZSAC010000011.1, forward strand.
TATATTTTATGTGAATTTAATTGTTAATATAAAAAATCAGAAAATTAAAGAAATTCAACATAAAACAACGAAAATTAAAGATTGAATGAGATATTTTCAAAAATATTAAAAAAATCGTCTTTAATTTGACTTTGACTTACTTTGACCTTTAGCTTAAAATATAATTACCATATAGAAATGAGGTAATTATATTGAGATTAAGTGATATTATTGCTGATGAGATAAATCGATTACTAGATGAATCAATTGACAATACAACAGAGTTTCAAAGAAATGATTTTGCTTCTCAAATTGGTTGTGCACCAAGTCAAATAAACTATGTTTTAACATCAAGGTTTGTACCTGAGCATGGGTATATTGTTGATAGTCGTCGGGGCGGCGGTGGATACATTAGAATTAAACGTGTTAAGATTGATAATTCAACCGCTTTAATGCATTTGGTAAACTCAATAGGTAATAGTATTGACGATATTACTGCCAGAGTCATACTTGATAATTGTTATAGAGGAGAATTGCTTGATAATAAAACCGTAAAACTTATACATTCTGCAATATCTGCACCTGTTATTAGACAAATTCCTGTAATGCTAAGAGATACTGTTCGTGCAGCGATTTTAAAACAGATGATTCTATCAATAATTTAGATTGGAGAGAAAATTATGTTATGTGAAAATTGTGGTCATGCTTTGGCGACTACCCATTATCATTCAATAATTAACGGTGTTGTAAATGACAAATATCTTTGTAATACCTGTGCATTAAAATATAAAAATATGAAATTAAGTGATAGCAATATATATAATATGTTAACATCAATTTTTGATGATTCTGTAACATATAAAAATATAAATAATAAAAAATGTGAATGTTGCGGTACTACAATTGATGATATTTCTAAGTCGGGTGTTGTGGGTTGTGCAGAATGCTATAAAACTTTCGAAAATGAATTAACACCACTACTTTTGAAAATTCACGGTAGGTCATTACATGTAGGTAAAAAAGCAAATAATTCTCAATTGACTAAAAATGAAATTACGAATGTAAATGAAATAGAAAAATTAAAGCAGGAGTTAAAAGCTGCAATAGAAAAAGAAGAATATGAAAAGGCAGCAATTATAAGAGATAAAATTAAAGAAATAGAGGGATGATTATGATGTGGTATGAGGAAAATAAAAATGATATTGCTATAAGCACTCGTGTTAGACTGGCACGTAATATAACAGGTATTCAATTTCCGTCACATCTTCATAAAGATAAAATCAGAGAAACTAACATTATGATTAAAGACGCTGTTTTATCTGCAAATCTCTCGGTTGATTTAAGAGCAATAGATATGGAAACGCTTGGAGAAATTGAGGCTTATGCAATGGTCGAAAGGCATATTATAAGTCCAAAGTTTGCTGCTAACAGAGAAGGTAGAATTTTATTATTATCAGATGATGAATCTGTTAGTATTATGATTGGTGAGGAAGACCATTTAAGAATACAAGTATTAAAATGCGGTGCCTGTTTAAATGAAGCTTACCGTATTTGTGATGAAATTGATAATGCAATTTCTCAAAAATTGAATTTTGCTTTTGATGATAAACTGGGATTTTTAACAGAATGTCCAACTAATCTTGGTACAGGATTAAGAGCATCTATAATGCTTCATTTGCCATTACTTGAAAAAACAGGAGAATTACGCAGTATTGCGGATGCAACTAATAAAATCGGTCTAACATTTCGTGGTTTTTATGGTGAAGGAAGTGACTCAAAAGCATCAATTTATCAATTATCAAACCAAATTACATTAGGCGTATCTGAACTTGATGCAATTGATAATCTAAATAAAATTGCAGAACAAATAATTTTCAAAGAAAATGAATGTGTAACTAAGCTTGACAATAAGCTATTTGAAGATTCTGTATATCGTTCATTAGGCATATTAAAATATGCTCGTAGGCTTTCTACAGATGAGATGATGAGTCATATTACTAAACTTATGCTTGGTTGTCGTGCAGGAATTTTAAAATTAGACAATTTATCAATTTTAATGAGTGTTTTCATAAACACTCAACCTGCAATGATAAAGAGAATTAAGGGAGATATTGATGCGAATGAACGAGATTATTTTAGGGCAGAATTTATTAGAGAAAAGTTAAATAATATAAATTGATTTGTAGTAAATATTGAAAGGGTGAAGATTATATGAAATACAGTTTTGGTGGCTTTACAGGCAAGGCCAATGCAGCTTTAAATATTGCTATTAGCTCGGCTGAACAGTTTGGCCATACGTATATCGGAAGTGAACACTTGTTGTTAGGCTTAATATCAGTTGAGGATTGTGTAGCTGCACAGTTATTAAATGAGTGTAAGGTTTTTAAAGAAACGGTCATTGAATATATTGAAACAAAAATCGGTAAGGGAAGTCCGACACGGCTTTCTCCGGAGCATCTCACACCACGTGCAAAAAATGCTATTGAACTTTCTGTTTCCGAAGTCGGAGGCCAAGCGGGCTTAGGAAGGCAATAGA
>JAZSAC010000012.1:0-4647 GCA_045601645.1 Acutalibacteraceae bacterium
TGAATAAATGGAATTTCAACAGGTTTAAACTGAGGTAATTGTCTGTCTGTTTCAAGTTCAATATCACCAATTCTTAATTCATCAATATTACCGTTAATTACGATTTCATTTCCTTCGTTTTTTGGAGTTGAATTGTATGCAGCTTTAAGTGCAGAGTATATCATAACTGCTACAGAATCACTTGGTATATCTTCAATATCATATTTTTTTGTAATTCCTAATGTTTCAATAAAAACAGACGAATCGTCGACCGAAATAGAAGTGCCCTTAATTTCGTTAGGAGTTAAAAAACTCATAGTTAGTTTTTTATCATTGCCTACGGTCATTTCACCTGATAAATCAGAGTTTTCTATTTCAAATTCACAGCTAAATCCTGAAAGTATAGGTGTAATGTCACTGACAGATTGTTTAAAACAACCGCTAAGCATAAAAACAATAAAAACAAACCAAATTGAAAATAAAACTTTGATTTTTATTATATCACCTTATTTCAATGAATACATACGGCAATATAGTTCAGGTAATGTGTTTATCATATCGGTAGGGGTGAGAGAAAGAATAGATGTTTTCTTAACTGCAATATCACCGGCAAGAGCATGTAATTTTACTGCACAAATTGCTGCTTTTTCAGCAGAAAGACCTTGACATAAAAAGGCAGTAATCATACCTGCCAAAACATCACCTGTTCCCGCAGTAGCCATTCCGGAGTTACCATCGGTTACAACGTATGTTTTGCCGCTTTGGTCAGCGATAATTGTTTTAGCACCCTTTAATACCGTTACCGAATTAGTTAGACTGCAAATTTTTTTAGCCGAACCTATTCGGTCGTTTTGAATATCAGAAACGGTACAATTTAACAGTCTGGAGGCTTCTTTAGGGTGTGGTGTAAGTATTACACTGTTTTTATATTGCTTAATTAAGTTTATGCAGTCTGATAGAACATTTATTCCATCTGCATCGATAACTAACGGAACGATGCAGTTTTTAAGAACTTCGGTGATTATATTTTTTGAATAAATACTGTTACCAATTCCGCAACCTAAAAGACCGCAGGTGCAATTGTTAAGTGTATCAATAACGTTCAAGGTGTCTTCTTTATTGGCTGCTTCGCGGTTTTCACCGTCGATTAAGGTACAAATTGCCTCAGGTAATTGAGATGCGATAATTGGGTATATGTTTTCGGGGATTATTAAGTTAGCAATTCCTACACCGCTTTTTACGGTAGCTAAAGCAGATAAAACTGCAGCGCCGGAATAACCTTTACAACCAACAAACATACCGGCAGTACCGCATAAGCCTTTGTGAAATTCTGCATGTCTTACGGGTAGCAATGAAGCTACCTGTTCATCGGTCACAACCTGCATGTAAGGCTCAATGCCGTTAAAGGATTCAGCCGGCATACCGATAGAAGCAACAATAACGTTACCACAGTATTCACTTGATGGATTAAGTAGATGGCAGGGTTTATATGAAGCAAAGGTGATAGTCATATCTGCTTTTACAACCGGAGAGTTAACAGCGCTTATATCACTGCACATACCACTCGGAATATCAATAGCAATTTTTATGGCGCTCGAAGTGTTGATAGTAGAAATAATAGAACTGTATATACCGCTTGCAACACCTTTGAAGCCTGTACCGAAAATAGCGTCAACGATAATATCTGCATCGCAGATATACTGAGAACACAGTTCATCATAGCTTTCAAAGTCAATCGGCTTAATTCCTAAACTATATGATTTCGAAGCCATTTCAATTGCACTGTCGGTTGACGGTTTTCCGACGGCAATAACACGAACATGGGCATTATTATCCATCAATTTTCGTGCAATTACATAGCCATCACCGCCATTGTTGCCTTTACCACAAACAATAACTACCTTTTTATTGTTAAGTTTATAGTTTTCCCTTATTTTACGGGCGGCTGCCGAACCGGCATTTTCCATAAGCCTAAGCCAATTCATTCCAAGGTCGACTGCTTTTTGCTCAGCGGCGCGGACCTGGTTGCTTAATAAAACGAGCATTAGTTGTTCTCCGTTCACAGTTTGTTTTTAATTTCATAAGACGCATATTTTTTTACAGCATTTTTAAAACTGTCATTAGGCGTCATTATAATAATATAAATTCCGTTTTTTATATGCCTGATTGAAAAAGCAAGAGCAGAATCATCAGGCGTACATGCAAAATACACATTACGTCTGATAGATTTATCGGTAACATGATATAATGAATTGTATTTTTCTATATTCATAATGTCGCTACAGGTGAACGAAGCCATAGTCCTGCGCTTTTTTTTATTTATTATACAATCAATATCAATATCTTGATTGGTTATAACATATTCAAATTCCATATTAAGCTGAGAGCAGAGATAATATGCAAAACTAAATGCTGCGATCGACACGATTATAAAAATCGGGGTTAATGATGGATTAATTATTGAAACAATCAACAATCCTACAGATGCAAGAACGGCTGATATCCATATCGAAATTTTTAATGCAGTTATTTTTTTTGTTTGTTTAATGTCAACTAATTGTTCAATAAACAAATCATTTTTATAAGGTGTTTCAAATTGTGTATTCATATTATACAACTCCGTTTTAAATGGTTATATAATAATTATATCATTGTGTTTTTATGAAATCAAGATATCTTTATGAATTGTTAAATGCTCTTGTATGTTGTAATTATTGTAAAGATAAATTCACATTTGAAACAGTTATGGTTGTTTCTTTTAAAAGGTTAATTGTAGTTGCAAAATAAATAGTCTTATGATAAAATAACTAAAGAAAATTTTGCTTAATTTACTTTATAAGGGGATAATATTATGGTTACATTAAAGAATGGTGAAAGTGTATTATTGATAAATGAAATTGGTGCAGAACCCAAAAGTTTTACATATAAGGGTGTTGAATATCTTTGGGTAGGTGACGATAAGTTTTGGGCGTCCAGCGCACCACACCTTTTTCCGATGACCGGCGGATTAAAGGACGATAAGTATATTCTTGATGGTAAAGAGTATTTTCTATCAAAACACGGTTTTGCCAAAAAAATGAAATTTGATGTAGAAGAACTTACCGACTCTAGCGCAGTGTTTCTTTTAAAATCAAATGATGAAACTTTGGTTGGCTTCCCGTATGAATTTGAATTTAGGGTTTGCTATATCTTAATTGATGGTAAGGTTACAATAAAATATAAAGTTACCAATCTTAACGACAATACTATGTGGTTTTCTGTTGGCGCACATGATGGTTTTGCTTGTCCTGAGGGTATTGAAGAGTATGATATAGTGTTCCCTCAAAAACAAACATTAGATTCTTACACACTTTTTGGAAATCTTGTAACCCATGATAAAACTCCTATTATTAAGGAAAGTGATTGTTTTACATTAAATTATAATTACTTTGCTGTTGATGCACTGGTGTTTAAAGATATAAAATCAAAAACTTGCCGTTTGGTTAACCGTAAAACCGGTAGGGGTGTACAGGTAGATTTTCCCGAGCACCCAAATCTTGTTCTTTGGACTAAGCCTAATGCACCTTATCTTTGTATAGAACCCTGGTTTGGTCTTGCTGATAATATTGATAGTGATTATGATATAACACATAAAGAGGCAATTCAATCGCTTGAGGGCGGAAAAACCTTCAGTGCTGTACGTGTAATAACAGCAATTGAGGCAAAATAGTTAATTGGGGCAGGCGCAGTTAATGTGCCTGCTTATTATTTTAAATAGATTGACTTTTTCAATAAAATTTGGTAGAATAATTAAAATATTGGTTTTAATCAATTTGTACTTATGTGGAGTGGTTTTATGGTTAAAAGTATGACCGGATATGGCAGAGGCGAAGCAACAGACAGCAGTATATCGGTGACGGTTGAAATAAAGTCGGTAAACCACCGCTTTTTTGAGTGTTCGGTAAGAGCACCGAGACAGTTTGCTTTTTTAGAGGATAGGTTGAAATCATATGTTCAATCACGCGTTTCACGAGGAAAGATAGATGTGTTTGTTTCGTGTGATTTTACCTTGTGCGATAATGATAAAATTGAGGTAAACGAGGCTTATGCTGAAGGCTATATTAAAGCACTCAGAACGCTTTGCGAAAAGTTTGGCGTTATTGATGATATTTCAGCAGGTATTTTAGCAAGAAATCAAGATGTTTTTGTTGTTACACGACAAAATCTTGACGAGGACAACACTTGGGAAACAGTTAAAAAAGCAACCGAAGGAGCTGTTGACAGCTTTATATCGGCACGTGAAAATGAAGGCACTAGGTTAGAGGCTGACGTTCTCTCTCGCACTGAAGAAATACTTAAAAAGGTTGATATTGTTGAGCAATATTCTCCCAAAACCGAGTCTGATTATCGCGAACGTCTTGAAAAAAAGATTCGTGAGCTTTTAGAAAATAAAGAAATAGACGAACAAAGATTGATTACAGAAACAGCTATTTTTGCCGACCGTATTGCAGTTAACGAGGAAACAGTTCGTTTACGCAGTCATATAGCTCGTTTTAACGAAATGGTTAACAAAGGCGGTACTATCGGTAAAGAGTTAGATTTTATTGTTCAGGAAATGAATGGTGAGACTAATACGATAGGTTCTAAATGCCAAGATATTAATATTGCTCATATTGTAGTTGAAATCAA
>JAZSAC010000013.1:0-4663 GCA_045601645.1 Acutalibacteraceae bacterium
TTATCAAGTCAACAAAAATTTGCAAAAATGACGAGATTTTGATTTTAAAATGTAGTTTTTTTGGATTAAACACCAAAAACCGCAATCTTTGGTTGCGCGAAGCTCAATGAAAAGTTGCTTGATAAATGATAATATAAATGTTATTATTAAAATAGTCAGTAAAAATATACACATGAAAGGATAATGATGTTATTATGACCATTGGTGAAAAAATTGCTCAACTGCGCATATCAATGGGGTTGTCTCAAGAAATGTTAGCAGAGAGAATTTGTGTTTCAAGACAATCGGTTTCCAAGTGGGAAATGGGTCAAGCATTACCGCAAATTGATAAGGTTTTGCAGCTTTGTGAGTTGTTTGACATTTCGACTGACGAATTATTGCATGATAAAATATTGCTTGGCAATAGTGATAAGTCGGCATGTAGAAAAAACAAGTATTTCGGTACTGATGGTTTTCGTGGTGAAGCAAATGTTAATCTTACTTCTATGCATGCGTACAAGGTGGGTAGATTTTTAGGTTGGTATTTCAGTTCTGAGCTTTCTGGTTGTAAGAAGTCAGGATATCGCCCTAGAATAGTTATAGGTAAGGATACACGTCGTTCAAGTTATATGCTTGAGTATTCGGTTGTTGCCGGAATTACTGCATCAGGTGCAGATGCATATATGCTTCATGTTACAACAACTCCGAGCGTATCTTATGTTACACGTCAAGATGAGTTTGATTGTGGTATTATGATTACTGCATCTCATAATCCGTTTTATGATAACGGTATAAAGGTTATAAATAAATATGGTGAAAAGCTTGATGATGAAACCACAGCTATGATTGAGGCATATATTGATGGTGACTTAAAATCGCTTGGTTTATTGAGTAATGACTTGCCACTTGCTAATCGTGAGAGAATAGGTTGTATCGTAGACTATGTTTCGGGAAGAAATCGTTATGTGGGATATCTTATTTCACTTGCATCAAATTCATATAAAAAATTAAAAATCGGACTGGATTGTGCAAACGGTGCAGCTTGGATAATTGCAAAATCCGTATTTGGCGCTTTGGGTGCACAGACGATGGTTATAGGTGACCAGCCTGACGGATTAAATGTTAATAATGGTTGCGGTTCAACACATATAGAAAAACTGTGTGAATTTGTTAGAGAGAATCATTTAGATGTAGGATTTGCTTTTGACGGAGATGCTGACCGTTGTATTGCGGTTGACGGTAACGGAAAAGTAGTTGATGGTGACTGTATGCTTTATATTTTAGGCAAACGGTTGAAATCAAGGGGTGCACTTAACAAAGATACAGTTGTTGCTACAATTATGTCTAACAGTGGTTTATTAACAAGTCTACGTGAAGTAGGCATTATGTGTGAGCAAACCACGGTAGGTGACCGTTTTGTGTACGAGTCGATGCAGAAAAATGATTATTCATTAGGCGGCGAACAGTCGGGTCATATAATAATCAAAAAATATGCAACAACAGGCGATGGTTTATTGACTGCAATTATGCTCGCAGAGGAAATTTGTGATTCTAAAACATCATTGGCAGAGTTGGCAGCACCGGTTAAGCTTTATCCTCAATATACTAAAAATATCAGGGTTAAGGATAAAGAAGCCGTTTTAAACGACCAAGATGTTTTAAGAGTAAAAGATGAAGTGGAAAAACTAATTAACGGTAAAGGCAGAGCGCTTTTGCGAAAAAGCGGCACCGAGCCGGTTGTTCGTGTAATGATTGAAAGTGAAACCGATGAACTTTGTCACGAATATTCCGAAATGATTGTAAATATCATTATCGAAAAGGGTCATATGGTTGAAAAAGAGTGATTTTTTACAATATGTAAATATATAGTAATAAAAAAAGCAACCGTTATTACGGTTGCTTTTGTTTTATAGTGTTTTAATTAACTGCTTATCCACTCAAATTATTTAAGAGCAAGTAATAAAGTTAATTGTTGAATTATTCATCACTTGGCTCAAGGTCACACTCGATATAATTATCTTCATCCTCTTCCTTTAAGAAACGGGTAACAAAAAGTGCAATACCTGCTGCTACAGCAGCAACTGCAACAACAGCTGCGACAATCCACATAACATGTTTAAATTTCATATCAGTCACCTACCATATTTTTTTATTATTATACCCTAAAAAAATAATAATGTCAATATTTTTTAAAATGTGTATAAATCATATAATATAATAAGATAAATCAACCAATCCAAAAAGATTTTTAAGTTTGAATAAAGAATTAAAAAGGATGATTGTTGATAATAATTGATATATAATTATTTCTTGACATAAGTGATAGTATAATTTATAATGTAAATATTATATTGGCTTATTGTATCTGCAAAGCCATGTTTTAATATTGAAAGGTTGAAGAAAAATGACAAAGGCTGTTCTTTTAACATCTGAAGGTCTTAAGGCATTACAAAATGAACTTGAAAATCTTAAGACAGTTACCCGTAATGAAATTGCGGAAAAAATTAAAATTGCTCGCGGATTCGGTGACCTTTCCGAAAACAGTGAATATGATGAGGCAAAGAATGAGCAGGCAAAAATAGAAGCTCGTATTGTAGAACTTGAAGCTATGCTTGTGAATGCTCAGGTTATTGATGAGATAAGTACCGCTGACGGTGTTATTACTATCGGCTGTACTGTAAAGTTGTTGGATGTTGAGTATAATGAGCAGGTTGTATATACTATTGTTGGTTCTGCTGAATCTAATCCGAGAGAGTTTAAGATTTCTGATGAATGTCCTGTAGGTAAGGCACTAATCGGTCATGTGGTAGGCGATGAGGTTGTAGCGGCTTGCGACGCCGGTCATCTTACCTTTAAGATTCTTGAAGTTTCAAGATAAATCACAAGCTTTTAATCAATAGGGAAGTGCAATAATGGAAAACAATAACAGCAAGTCTGTTCAAGAACAAGACCTTAACGAAATACTCAAAGTTAGACGTGAAAAGCTTGCCGAGCTTCAAAAAGCAGGTAAAGACCCGTTTGAAATTACTAAATATGATATAACACATCACAGTGCAGAAATAAAAAACAACTTTGAAAATATGGAAGGCAAAACGGTATCTGTTGCCGGACGTTTAATGTCAAAGCGCATAATGGGTAAAGCATCTTTTTGCAATGTTCAGGATATTGAGGGGACTATTCAAGCCTATGTTGCAAGGGATAATATCGGCGAAGAATCTTATATTGACTTTAAAAGGTTTGATATAGGCGATATTGTTGGCATTAAGGGTGAAATTTTTAAAACTAAAACCGGTGAAATCAGTATTCATGCAACAAGTGTAATTCTTCTTGCAAAGAGCTTACAGGTGTTACCTGAAAAATTTCATGGTCTTACCAATACCGATATGCGTTATCGTCAGCGTTATGTTGACCTCATTATGAACCCCGAAGTTAAGGAGACAATGATTAAGCGCACTCTTATTATACGTGCAATAAGGAATTATCTTGACGAGCGTGGATTTTTAGAGGTTGAAACTCCTATGTTGGTTTCTAACGCAGGGGGTGCCGCTGCGCGTCCTTTTGAAACTCATTTTAACGCCTTAGACGAAGATTTTAAACTTCGTATTTCGCTTGAGCTTTATCTAAAGCGCCTTATAGTAGGTGGACTTGAAAGGGTATATGAGATAGGTCGTGTTTTCCGTAACGAAGGCTTAGACACACGTCATAATCCGGAGTTTACGCTTATGGAATTATATCAAGCATATACTGATTATCATGGCATGATGGATTTGACAGAGGATATGTTCCGTCATGTTGCAAACAAGGTTTGCGGAACTGAGATTTTGCCATATGGTGAGCATATGATTGATTTCTCAAAACCATTTGAGAGAATAACTATGATTGATGCTGTTAAGAAATACGCTGGTGTTGATTTTTCTGAAATCAAAACCGATGACGAGGCAAAGGCGGTTGCCGATAGCCATGATATTCATTATGAAAACAGACATAAAAAGGGTGATATTCTCAATCTGTTTTTTGAGGAATTTGTTGAACATAATCTTATTCAACCTACCTTTGTTATGGATCACCCTGTTGAAATTTCTCCGCTTACTAAGCGTAAACCTGATAATCCTGATTATGTTGAACGTTTTGAACTGTTCTGTAATGGTTGGGAAATGTGTAATGCATATTCGGAGCTTAATGATCCGATTGACCAGCGACATCGTTTTGAGGAACAGGAAAAACAATTTGCCGCAGGTGATGAAGAGGCCAATCATACCGATGAGGATTTTTTGAATGCGCTTGAGCATGGAATGCCTCCAACAGGCGGTATAGGCTACGGAATAGACAGATTGACCATGCTTTTAACTAACAGCCCTGCAATCAGAGATGTATTGCTGTTTCCCACAATGAAACCCTTAGACTAAGAAAAACCGCATAAACACTGTGTTGTTCGAGGTTTTGGACCGCCAAAATCGTAAGCCATAAGCCAAACTTAAGCCAATGCATGTTTTTGTGCAAAAAATGACGGTTTTAAGTGGGCAAGGCAAGAGCAAAAGTTCCAAAAATTTTTAAGCCATTTACACTTGAAACCGAGTGTAAATGGCTTAATTTTTTACGAAAAAGCACTCTGCTGTTACGGCAGAGTGCTTTCAATATTTTAAGGTTATTTATTCTTCAAAACAGATTTGGTAGTCTTAATTAC
>JAZSAC010000014.1:0-5951 GCA_045601645.1 Acutalibacteraceae bacterium
TCTCCTATGTAAATCATCATAAGAAAAAAGGCTGTTTTATCAAATATATTTTGTATTCCTTTTATCTTCATTTTAATCTCCTTTTAATGATAAAAATCGTAATGTTTTATATTTAAAACAAAGTTTCAATGCTCTCTTACCTACAAGTTTTAAATATTCCGTTTTGTTATTTCTAAAAATGTATTTATAGTCATTTTTAAATATTTTAAATCTTACAAGAGCAGATTCAAACACAGGTGTTTCTGTCCCTGAAAATGAATGGCAACATTTATAATTAAGAACCTTTATTTTATTGCCTCTTGCCGTCATGTCAGATATAAAATTATGGTCAATTCCGTCAAGAAAAATATTTTCATCATATTTATAATTTTGGAACAAATTTATATCAATAACCATACAGGAATTGATGGCAGAAATATTATTAAGCTTATAATTTAAAGCTTGTTGTTCATTTTTAAATGTTTTGGTGCAGTGGCCATGGCTTAAAATGCACGGCGAAATTAGAAAATTGTTTGAGTATATTAAGGGAACATAAATTTGGTAATGCGTTGATATTGATTTTTTAAGAAAAGAAAAATAATTCGGATTTATATCGGTATCATCGTCAAACAAACAAATATACCCATCAAAATTGTTTTCTTTTAAATATTGAATACAACAATTGTAAGCCTTTGAAAGTCCTTTATTACCTTCTCCGCCTAAATATATCCAACCTGCCTTTTCACAATATTCTTTATTGTGAAAATCGCGGGTGCTGTTATCATATATAATTACATTGGTATCATCTTTTTTCAGTTGTGCTAGTTTGTTGCAAGTAATACTGTCATTACAAGATGAATTATATACTACAACAATAGAAGCAAATGAAATATTTTTCATATTATAAAAAGGCTCCTTTATTTTCACAAACCTAACAGTTGTATTATAATACTGAAAAATCCTTTTCTGAAAAGTTTATGTTTAATGTAAATTAAATCTCTCTTCAAAAAGCATTTGTTGTGTGTAGAATAAAAATCTGATAAGATTTTTTTGTTTTTATTGGAAAGAATGTCATCGTAACAGTTAAGAAAATGTCCCGCCTGAACAGCTGCATTTGTCAATGTCTTTCTCATCTTATTTGATTTTAGTTTGTTAAAAACAGTAACAAATGAGTGATTATCCGAAGCGCCTACCGAGTTATTACCATGTTGACGATAATCAATTGTAGGCTTGTTTAAAAATCCAACCTTACCGCAGGCAGTTGCCAACAAAGCCAACCACCAGTCATGCATTAGCATAGCACCATCAGCAATATCTCTGCATGCTAGGTTTGCCAAGGTGTTATTAATCATCATTGTACAGCCCGTAACAACATTTTGTACCAAAAGGTTAGTAAGGCTTGTCCTGTTTCCGTCAATGCCGGTACTTTTACAAAAAGAAGGTGATATTTCATCTAGATTTTTGTCAACCACTCTTAAATCGGTATGAATCATAACAGGTTTATTTACATCATCTTCAATTTTGTTCATAAGACTCATTGTTAGGTCAATTTTGTCACTATGCCAAACATCGTCTTGGTCACAAAACATAATGTACGGTGTGTTGTGAAAAATTGATAATAAATGCATAAAATGTTTTTGGGCACATCCGAATTTTTTGCCTGAACGATAATGAATAATGTTTTCAGGATATTTTTTTGCATAATCATCTAATATTTCAACAGTTCTATCCGTAGAGCCATCGTCTGATAAAATTAAGGTCCAATCTGTAAAGGTTTGTTTTACAATTGACTCTATCATTTGGCTGATGTAAAGTTCGCCGTTATAGGTAGCTAATAAGATAGTGATTTTTGACACAAAAATCCTCCTTATAAAATATCAAAAAATATCTTTTAATTTGTTGTAGAAAGAATTTATTGTAAAACTTCTGTTAAATTCATCACACGTATTTCTTTTAAATTCTTCAATTGTTTTAAAATCCATCTCACATATTTTTTTCGCGGTTTTTGAAACATTGTTTCGGTCTAAATTTATTCCGATAGAATGGTTTTCAACCAAATCCCAAGTATCACCTTTGATAGAGTTTATAACTGGGAGGCCCCCTGCAAAATAATCCACCGATTTCATTGTAAGACCGATAAACACAGAATCCTTCATAATATTAAGACCAAAAGCACATTTGTCGAAAATTTCCTGTTTTTTTTCTTGGTCGTAAATTTTACCATAAAAAATCACTTCGGTGCCTGTTTCTTTAGCAGAAGAAATAAATTGTTCGCGAGTTTCACCATCACCGATTATATGAAGGACTGTTTTTTTATAAGCGTTTATGTTTTTGAGCAGTTCTGAAATTGTTTGAATGTCAATAATATTATTTATTGACCCTAAGTAACAAAGGTTTAAGGTATTATCGTCAACTTGATAAACACAAGGTTTGTTCAAACCGTTTTCTCTGCACAAATAGAGAACTTCGCTTTTTTTGTTTTTTAGATACCGATTGATTTTTTCGGAAAAAAGTTTACACTCGCATAAAACAACATCAGCCGAGTTTAAACCGCTGTTTCTAAACCAACCCCATATGCCAAAGGGCAATTTTAAAAGGCTTTTTAGCTTACTGTTAGGAAAAGTTTCCGGCCACATATCAAAAATATCAAAAACAAGCTGAACATTTTTGTTTTTCTTTTTGTATTTTGCAAGTTGACGGCTTAAACTGTTAGGCGGTATCTCAACATAAATAAGGTCGGGTTTGATTTCGCCAACCTTTTTTGCGGTGTCTTTTGCAAATTTAATGTGAGAATAAATTCTCGCTAAAGATAGATTTGATTTGTATGGCTTTGTAGGTATTTGAATAGTGCGAGGTTGGTCTAAACTATAATGGGATTTCGTGCTGTGGTTAAAATCAGATGTGATGTACACACTCTCATACCCTTTAGAAATAAAATGTTTTTCAAAGAACATGGCTCGTTCTGTATAGTGATTTGTGCAACTTATAAATACAGCTTTTTTCATCAAAATACCTTTCAACATCAAAATAGAATATTCACTATAACATTTGCCGACAATTTTCAACAAAACAGTTATAATATATACATTTTTATTATAGCAGAACAAACCGTTTAATGCAACATATTTACCTAGAAAGAGCAAATCTATGGTATTTGCATTTAAGTGTTATGACATTGTTAGTGTGGAATAATTTTTGTAAACGATGATTTTAAACGAAGAAATAGAAAGCGCAAACAAGGAAATAGCCTACTTATTTATAAAAAATTAAGCAGGCTGTTTTCATAGTATAAATTATTTTTCGGTAAAATTTTTTATTGCTTCAAAGGATTCATCACTTATATGATGCTCGATTTTACATGCATCTTCTAAGGCGGTTTGTTTGTTTACGCCTAATCCGGTTAGAAATTTTGTTAATAAAGTGTGGCGTTCATAAATTTTTTTGCCGAGCTTTGCACCTGTTTCGGTTAAAGTTAGGGATCCTTTACTGTCAACATTAAGATATCCGCCCGCTTTTAAAAGACCGACGGCACGGCTTACGCTTGGCTTAGAAAAGCCCATATGCTCACATACGTCAATCGAACGGACAATTGGCATAGTTTTAGACAGAATATAAACCGTCTCAAGATACATTTCACCGGATTCTTGAAGAGACATAGTAATCACTCCTGAGTAATATCTATATTATTATTATACCATAATATATTTTTTTTGCAATATTCAAAAAATCGCTTGACAAACTTATGGAAGGGTAGTAATATATTAGAGAGTTAGCAGAGGCTAACCAATTTTTTTGTATTTTGAGTTAGCATAGGGTAACTAAATAATATAGAGAAACTTTTAGCCGATTTTTTTGGGGGGGAACAAAATGAAGACATTAAATCAACTTAATGTAGGTGCAACAGCACATGTAGTAAAATTGCATGGCGAGGGCGCTGTCAGACGTCGTATTATGGACATGGGTTTAACAAAGGGTGTGGAAATTTATGTTAGAAAGCTGGCACCCTTGGGTGACCCTATGGAGATAACGGTGCGGGGATATGAGCTATCAATACGAAAATCAGATGCGGCAATGGTTGAGGTAGAATAGAAGGGTGGATTATAAATGGATATAAAGATAGCACTTGCGGGAAATCCGAATTGCGGAAAAACCACACTTTTTAATTTACTTACCGGTTCTAATCAATATGTCGGCAACTGGCCCGGCGTTACAGTTGAAAAAAAGGAAGGCAAGCTTAAAAAGACAGATGGAGTTATAATAACCGACCTTCCGGGTATATATTCACTTTCTCCTTATACCTTAGAAGAGGTTGTTGCCCGTAATTATCTGGTGGTTGAGCGACCTGATGCGATACTTAATATTGTTGACGGCTCTAATCTTGAGCGTAATCTTTATTTAACAACGCAGCTTATTGAATTAGGTATACCGATTGTTATTGCAATAAATATGATGGATATTGTGCGTAAAAACGGTGATAAAATCGACATTGTTGAGCTTTCAAGGAAAATAGGCTGTGATGTTGTTGAAATTTCGGCTTTAAAGGGCGAGGGTATTGAAAAAGCTGCCGAGCTTGCAGTTAAAGCGGCAAAAAAAGGCGGTTTTGTTCCCAAAAGTATTTTTTCGGGTACTGTTGAACATTCAATTGCACATATAGAAGAAGCGGCAATACACAGTTTGCCTTTAGAACAGCAGCGGTGGTATGCAATTAAACTGTTTGAACGTGACCTAAAAGCAAGAGAAGCATTAAAACTCAATAAAGATGTTATAAATCATATTGAAAGAGATATTATTCATGTTGAGGAAGAGCTTGATGATGATGCGGAAAGCATAATTACCAATGAACGATATCTTTATATAGAGTCAATGTTGAAAAGTTGTTATAGAAAGCGAAGGAAGGGTAGACTTTCTACTTCAGATAAAATCGATAAATTTGTTACTAATCGTTGGCTTGCATTACCTATTTTCGGCATAGTTATGTTTTTGGTGTATTATATTGCTATCGGCTCGGTAGGTGATTGGACGGTTGGCTTTATGAATGATTATCTATTCGGAGAGATAATTCCACCGGCTGTAGAGGGGTGGCTTGTTTCGGTTGGTTCTGCTGAGTGGCTTAATAGCTTGATAATTGATGGTATTATCGGCGGTGTAGGCGCAGTATTGGGTTTTGTTCCTCAAATGTTTGTACTTTTTCTTATGTTGTGTTTACTTGAAGATATTGGTTATATGTCTCGCGTAGCCTTTATTATGGACCGTCTTTTTAGAAAATTCGGTCTATCCGGAAAAAGTTTTATCCCTATGCTTGTAGGTTCAGGTTGCGGCGTACCCGGAATAATGGCATCTAGGACTATTGAAAATGAACGTGACAGACGGATGACTATTATCACAACCTGCTTTATACCATGTGGTGCAAAAATGCCGATTGTAGGATTGTTTGCAGGGGCTTTATTCGGTGGAAGCGGTTTGGTGGCAGTTTCGGCATATTTTATCGGTGTTTTTGCGGTTATTATATCAGGTATAATATTAAAGAAAACAAAGCTTTTTAACGGTGACCCTGCACCATTTGTTATGGAATTGCCATCATATCATGCACCTGCTATGAAAAACATATTATTAGGCACATGGGAAAGAGGCTGGTCTTTTGTAAAGAAAGCAGGAACTGTTATACTTCTTTCTGCGGTTGTGCTTTGGTTTTTACAAGGTTTTGGCTTTGCGAACGGAAAATTCGGTATGGTTGAAAACAATAATAATTCATTTTTAGCAATGATTGGTTCTGCTGTTGCGTTTATTTTTAAGCCGCTAGGCTTTGGAAATTGGCAATCAGCTGTTTCTACAATAACAGGTCTTATAGCTAAAGAAAATGTTGTAACCACCTTTGGTGTGCTCTTGGGGGTAGGAGACGATATTACCGTCAACAATGAGTTTTACGGTGCTGGAGCCAACCATTTTGCTTCAAATGCTGTAGCGGCATATAG
>JAZSAC010000015.1:0-2172 GCA_045601645.1 Acutalibacteraceae bacterium
CATTTATTAATTGGAATTTTAAGTGATGATGATAATTATGCAATAAAATGTCTTAATGAAGCAGGTGTTGATGTTGGTATTTTAACTGAAAAAGCCGTTGAATTGTCAGAAAATAATAATTCAGGTAGTTTTAATGATTCTAAAAAACAAAATAGAAAGCAATCGGCAAATCAAAAAGGCAATAAAAAGACGCCAACACTTGATAAATTCGGTAGAGATTTAACTGAATTATCCAAGCAAGGAAAAATTGACCCGGTTATAGGCAGAACTGAGGAAATTGAAAGAATTATTCAAATTCTTTGTAGAAGAACAAAAAACAATCCATGCCTTATAGGTGAACCCGGTGTCGGCAAAACCGCAGTTGCCGAAGGCTTGGCTTTAAAAATATCAGAAGGTAATGTTCCGGATATACTTCATGATAAAAGGGTTATAGCACTTGATTTAACAGGTATGATAGCAGGAACTAAGTATCGTGGTGATTTTGAGGAACGAATAAAAAATGCCATTGATGAAGTAATTAACCCTGACGATGTTATTTTTTTTATCGATGAAAATCATACAATAGTCGGTGCCGGTCCTTCAGCTGATGGTTCGATTGATGCTGCAAATATTTTTAAACCTTCATTAGCTCGGGGTGAATTACAGGTAATAGGTGCTACAACACTTGATGAATATCGTAAAAATATTGAAAAGGATGCAGCATTAGAACGTCGTTTTCAGCCTGTTATTGTTAAAGAACCAAGCGAAGATGATGCAATTTTAATTTTAAAAGGTTTACGTGATAAATATGAATCACACCATAAGGTGAAAATATGTGATGAAGCAATTACAGCAGCAGTTAAGATGTCATCACGATATATTTCGGACAGATTTTTACCTGATAAGGCTATAGATTTGATTGATGAAGCCGCATCAAGAGTAAGGCTCAATGCGTCAACTGCTCCTAATGAAATAAAAGATATTGAACTTGAACTTAAAAATATTTCGGACGAAAAAATTGCCGCTATTGATGCACAGGATTTTGAAAAAGCAGCTGATTTAAGAGATAAAGAAAAGAAAACTACTGAAAAGTTGGAAAAAACCAAGGCGGAATGGTCAAAAGAAACCAATAAATATTATGAACAGGTGACAGCTGATGATATCGCTGAGTTAATTTCAAAAAGCACAGGAATACCGGTTAATCAATTAACCGAAGAAGAAAGTGAACGTTTATTAAAGCTTGAAGATATAATACATTCAAGAGTTATCGGTCAAGAAAAAGCAGTTATTGCAGTATCAAAAGCTATACGAAGAGGCAGAGTAGGGCTTAAAGACCCTAAGCGTCCGATTGGTTCGTTTATCTTTTTAGGACCGACAGGTGTTGGTAAAACAGAGTTGTGTAAAGCCTTAGCAGAGGCTATGTTCGGCAGTGAAAATGCAATGATTAGACTTGATATGTCAGAATATATGGAAAAACACACGGTATCACGTTTGATTGGCTCTCCTCCCGGATATGTCGGATATGAAGAGGGAGGTCAGCTTACCGAAAAAATTCGAAGGTCTCCATATTCAGTCGTGCTTTTTGATGAAATTGAAAAAGCACACCCTGATGTATTTAATATTCTCCTTCAAATTTTAGAAGACGGAATTTTAACCGATTCTCAAGGCAGAACAGTTAATTTTAAAAATACTGTAATTATTATGACATCAAACATCGGTGCACGTTTTTTAACGGAGAAGAAACAAACTCTTGGATTTGCCGAGACAAGTGATGATACAAATATAAATGCTGTTGAGGAAAAAATCATGAATGAATTAAAATCAGCATTTAGGCCTGAATTTTTAAACCGTATTGATGATGTTATTATATTTCAAAAGCTTACTCGTGATGAAATCAAATTGATTGCTAAAATGATGCTTTCACAGCTTAACAATCGATTGGTAGATTTAGATATCAAGGTTACATTTGATGATTCTGCCATTGACGAGGTAGCGGATTCGGGATTTGATGATATATATGGTGCAAGACCTTTAAGACGTACTATTCAAAGCAGAATAGAAGATGCTTTGAGTGAAAAAATCCTCGATTCAACCATTAAAAGCGGAGATAAGATTTCGTGTAGTTTTGTATCGGGTAGCTTTATATTTGAAAAATTATAATATTTTACAATTTTCAACCACCTTCATACTATG
>JAZSAC010000016.1:0-4914 GCA_045601645.1 Acutalibacteraceae bacterium
AGGGAATTAAGTGTGGCTTTAAAAACACATCTTGTCCTGACCAGTTGGCAAATGCTTTAATGGATTATAAAAAGAAATTTAACCTTTAGAGCACAAAAGAAGGGAATATAAATGTTTGACGAAGATATTAAGATAGCAGAATTTGACAAACAAAATCAGACAAAGAATAAAAAAGAGCATACAAGCACAATACCTAACGAATATGAAACCGAAAATGCCAAGGGAAATATTTTAAAAGCTAAAAATTGTGGCATAGAGTTAGCTGATGCCGTTATTGGAAATATAAACAAATTTTCAGTTGCTGTAGGAGATGCTGATAATGCAGAAATTGCTTCACAAAGGGGCATATTGATGACATTTGCGGCAACCATTGCAG
The DNA here is from genome assembly GCA_045601645.1 of Acutalibacteraceae bacterium. Taxonomy (GTDB): domain Bacteria; phylum Bacillota; class Clostridia; order Oscillospirales; family Acutalibacteraceae; genus UMGS172. The sequence goes on from JAZSAC010000016.1 coordinate 377, forward strand.
TAGAAGAGGTTTTGACAAGCTCAATTGTTTCTAATACGGCAAAAAACAGTTTTAACGCAGAGCTTGAACGATTGTCGCCGTCGTTGTTTAAGGCTGTGAGTGATTCGGGTGCGTTTTCTTTCTATTATTTGGCTTATCGTAGAGGAAGTGATGTCGTGCGGAGAATTGGGCAAACTTTTGCCATGCTCTGTTCACATGACGGTGACCCTGTGTATCATGAGTTAGGTGAGGCTATTTATTGTTGGTTTAAATCTTTTGCTGAAAAGTTGTTGAATAAATCACAAATAAATTGAAATAATGTTAATTACCGTAAGTATACGGATAAAACGGAGGAATAAAAAATGAAGATTACAAAAGATATGTGCATTGGCGATATTCTTGACATGGATGAGGGAACTGCGAAGTTTTTCTTTGAAATAGGAATGCATTGCTTAGGTTGTCCTGCATCTCGCGGAGAATCAATTGAGGACGCATGTAATGTTCACGGTACCGATTGTGATGCACTAGTCAAGAAGCTCAATGACTATATGGAGAGCAAATAATGGCGGTTGATAACCGACTGCTAAGAATAGCCGGAATGATTAAGCAGGGTTCAACGGTTGCCGATATTGGTACCGACCATGCTCATCTTCCGGTGTTTCTTATAAATGAGGGTAAATGTGAAAAGGTATTTGCCTGTGATGTTGCCGATGGGCCTCTTAAAAATGCCAGAGAAAATATAATAAACGCGGCTGTTACAGGCATAGAAATAAGGAAGGGCAACGGGTTAAATGCCGTTATGCCTTATGAAGCCGAAACCTTTGTTATTGCCGGCATGGGCGGTGACCTGATTGCTAAAATTATAAGCGATGCACCATGGATAAAACAAGAAAAGTATGAGTTGATTTTACAACCGATGACGTCGGTAGAAGATTTAAGACGTTATTTATGTGATGAAGGCTTTAAAATCACAGAGGAAAAGGCAGTCAACTCAATGGGCAGGGTGTATATAATTATGAAGGCTGTATATTGCGGAAAACCTTTGCCTTGTAATGACCTGTTTTACTATATAGGCTTATTAGACAAAAACATGGGTGATGATGAGGTTAAATACATAAGACGAAAACTGCGTATTATTACAAAAATTTGTAAAGATATAAGTAATCTGGAAACTGAAAAGTCACGTTGTGAAAGGCTATATAAGGTTGTTGAACAGATAAAACATATACTTGGAGAAAAAGATGAGCATTGACGGAATATTTCTGTATCATTTAAAAAAAGAAATAGAACATGATTGCTATACAGCAAGGGTGGATAAAATACATCAGCCTTCTAAAGATGAGCTGGTGTTGTTGTTGCGCACTGCTTTAGGCAATCGAAGGTTGCTTATTTGTGCCCGTCCTTCAGCGGCAAGGGTTAATTTTACCGAAACCTCATTTGAAAATCCTGCCGAACCGCCTATGTTTTGCATGTTGGCCAGAAAGCATTTATCGGGGGCAAAATTTTCTCACATAGAGGATAATGGTTTTGAACGAATAATTTGTTTTGTATTTAGTTCAACAAATGAAATGGGTGATCGTGTCGAGGTACGTTTGATAGTAGAACTTATAGGCAATCAAACTAATATTTTGTTGGTTGGAAGTGACGGCAGAATTCTCGACTCAATAAGACGTTCGGATTTAGAAACGACAGGTAGGGTGATTCAACCCGGTGCAAAATATGTTTTACCCGAAAAGATAGAGAAGGTATCGTTGCTTGAGGAAGCACCCAAAACTCTTGCGTTAAAAATTGCAACCTCGTCGCAGCCTTTATATAAGGCAATAATGGATTTTATTGACGGAATTTCACCGCTGATAGCTCGTGAGATTTGCGTAAGAGCTAATATCGATACACAAAGACCGGCAAGTGAGCTGAGTCTTTTTGAGTTGGAACGATTAGAAAATATTCTTACAGAAATAATCGGATTGTTGGCAAACCCTACACCTACAGCGCTGTTTGACCTAAACCATGTGCCGTTTGAATTTTCATATATTGATATAACTCAGTATGGGGATTCAGTAAAGAAATATAAATTTGAAAGTTTCTCAAATCTTTTAGAGAACGTTTATGCTGAGCGTGACCGCAAGGAACGAATGAAAATTCTCTCAAATGACCTTAAAAAGACAGTAAATAATTTACATGCACGTGTTTTAAAGAAAATAGCAATACGAAAAAAAGAACAGGAAAAGTGTTCAAATGGTGAAACGCTCAGAATATATGGTGAGCTTTTAAAGGCAAATATTTATGCGGTAGAACGCGGTATGCCGTATGTTGACGTTCAAAATTATTATGACAGTGAGTTAAAAGAGGTAAGAATTCCGTTGAATGTTGCTCTGTCTCCGGCACAAAATGCACAAAGATATTTTAAGGAATATAAAAGATGTTGCAACGCTGCATCGGTTTTAGAGAGACTTATTGCTGAAAGTGACGCAGAACTAAAATATATTGAAAGTGTTGCCGATGAGCTTTCAAGGGCGTCTACTCAAACCGAATTAAAGGAAATAAAGGAAGAGTTAGCAGCAGGTGGATATATTCGACTTTCAAATCAGGAAAAAAAGGTAAAAATAAAACCCTCAGGTCCGATTGAAACGGTTTCACCTGATGGCTTTACGGTGTTGGTAGGCAGAAACAACAGACAAAATGATGAATTAACGTTGCGTACAGCTAATGAAAAAGATATGTGGTTTCATGCAAAAAACATTGCAGGCTCTCATGTGATTGTTGTTTGTAACGGTGCAGAGTTGCCGGAAAGTACAGTGCTGTTTGCTGCAAGTCTTGCAGCACAACATTCAAAGGCATGTGATTCGTCAGCTGTTCCGGTAGATTATACGCGTATTAAGTATATAAAAAAACCATCGGGCGCAAAACCGGGAATGGTTATTTATAAAACAAACAAAACTGTGTATGTCACACCCCGAAAGGAGAATTGACATGAAAATAGGAATTTCAACAGCCAGCCTTTATCCTTTAGAAACAGAAAAAGCACTTACATTTTTGGGTGAAAAAGGCATTTCGGTTACTGAGATTTTTTTCAATAGTCCGACAGAGCTAAGTGATAACTTTATATCCGAACTTAATGCAATAAAACAACATTACGGGATAGATATTGTGTCGATACACCCATGCGGCTCTTTAATTGAGCCGTATTTGCTTTTTTCTGAATATAAAAGAAGATTTTATGATGGCTTTGAAATGTATAAGCGTTATTATGAGGTTGCACAAAAACTGGGTGCAAAAACGGTTGTTATTCATGGTGATAGTCTTAAAGGACATATTCCTATGAATGAATATTGCGAACGTCTTGTTATGATGAATAATGAGGCAAAGAAATATAATTGTTCGATTTCTCAAGAAAATGTAAACAAGTATAGAGGTGCAACCCCAAAAAATATATGTGAAATAAAAAGACTTACGAACGGAGAAATTAAATTCATTTTTGATATAAAACAGTCTATTCGTGACGGCTGTGGGGTAGACGCTATGTATTCTGCAATGAAGGGTAATATTGTAAATGTGCACTACAGCGACCATTCGCAGAAAGGGGATTGTCTGCTTCCGGGAAAAGGTGATTTTGACTTTGAGGCGTTTTTTAATAGGTTGAAACATGATGAATTTAACGGAGCATGCTTGCTTGAAGTGTATAGTAACGCATATAAGGACGTTGAGGAATTGGTAAAGACATATAGAATTGTGAAATAAATTCACAAAGTATTGACTTTTTCAAAAATTATGTTACAATATAAAATGTGAATATTTGTAACATTTTTTGGAGGTTAATAATGGCTGAATTTAATAAATCAATAAATAAAAAGGTGTATTATCGAGTTATAAAAACCAGAGAAGTTATAGATGGTGTGTCAATGAGTTTTTATGGAATAGAAGGTTTTTCGGGTGATGAGGTTGTGTCGGTAGAGGCATTAACAGATGATTATAAAAGAATAAAAAGTCTTGTATGCAAAATGAGTGAGTGTGAATTAGAACTATGCCATTTTAAAAATGTTATAGATGATTTTTTGTATGATTGTTACGGTAATGGCATAAAATGTAAATGATAATAAATAATTGTTAGATTGTTAACAGAAATTTCAAAATGTTTTGTTATAATATAAATACGCCGTGTAGAAAGGAAAATGGCTATGTGGAAATTACGGCAGGCAATTGCCTCTTTTATGTACGGAAGATACGGTATTGACTCTATCTATTGGGTTTTAATGGGTTCTTGGGTAGTTCTTAGCTTTATAAATATATTTCTTAATCTTCGAATAATATATTTTATTGGTTTGGCTATAATTACTATAGCCTTATTTAGAGCGTTTTCTAAAAACATTTATGCCAGAAGAAGAGAAGAGGAAGGCTTTAAAAAATTTTTTTCATTAACAAAGGCACGAATTAAGGACATTAAAAATAAAAGGTATAGAAAATGTAAGAATTGCTCTGCTGTTGTAAGATTGCCTATTAAAAGAGGAAAGCATTATGTAAAATGTCCGTGTTGTTCAATGCAATTTAAGGTCATGATAATA
>JAZSAC010000017.1:0-1985 GCA_045601645.1 Acutalibacteraceae bacterium
TCTACTAAAAATATTGCTAATGAACGCATACTTAAGGCTGCTAAAGTTTTATCTGAATTATCAGGCAGTAACGGTATGATTGGCGGTCAAGTAATAGATATAAAATACGAGCAAATATCTGCACCTCTTGATACAATAATATTGCTGTATAAGTTAAAAACAGCAGCATTACTGATTGCTGCAGCTAAGATTGGCTGCATATTAGCCGGTGCTGATGATAATTTAATTGATTCCGCTTCTGATTTTGCTGAAAATTTAGGCGTTGCATTTCAAATTAAAGACGATATTCTTGATATAACAAGTGATGAAATAACCTTAGGAAAGCCAATTGGAAGTGATATTGATGCAAATAAATCAACATATGTTTCTCATGTTGGCTTAATAAATGCACAAAACGACGTCAAAATATATACAAATAAGGCTTTAGAGTCACTTGATATTTTCGGTCAATCCGCTGATAACTTAAGAAAATTTGCAAAAGAACTCAGCGAAAGAAAAAAATGAGAAGGTTGTTTTATGGATTATAAATATCTAGGCAAAATAAATAATAATAACGATATTAAAAAACTTGATAATGATGAATTAAAAATACTCTGCGCCGAAATTAGAGATTGTATTATTAAAACTGTTTCGAAAAACGGCGGTCATTTGGCTTCGAATTTAGGTTCAGTCGAATTAACAGTTGCTTTGCATAAGTGCTTTAATATACCTATGGATACTTTGGTATTTGATGTAGGGCATCAGTGCTATGCTCATAAGCTCTTAACGGGAAGATTCGCTGATTTTGATTCGTTAAGAAAAGAAAACGGTATTTCAGGCTTTATGAAACCTCAAGAAAGTGACTATGACCCGTTTATTACAGGTCATAGCAGTACTTCTGTATCTTCAGCATATGGCGTTCTTAAAGCTAATCAAATATTAAACAATAATAATTTTTCGATTGCTGTTATCGGCGATGGTGCTTTAACAGGTGGCATGGTTTATGAAGCCTTTAATAATTTACAAAAAAAGGACCATCGATTTATAGTAATTTTAAATGATAATAAGATGTCGATTTCTAAAAATAAAGGTTCTTTAGCTAAACATCTTACAACAATTAGAACAAGAAGTAAATATTTTAAATTTAAATTAGGTATTGAACATTTCCTTATAAAAATTCCGTTTATTGGAAGGCCATTACGAAGCTTTGTTATTAATATCAAAAATATTATTAAAAATGCAATTTATAACAGTAATATATTTGAACATTTAGGCTTTTATTATATGGGTCCTATTGATGGTCACAATATTAAAACCTTAACTGAAGTGCTGACTGTTGCAAAGACTATGAATCGTCCGATTTTACTTCATGTAAAAACAATAAAAGGAAAAGGGTTTTATCCTGCCGAATGTAATCCTAGTAAATTCCATGGTGTGTCAAAATTCAACTGCAATACTGGTGAATTACCACAAGGCAACTGTGATTTTTCAAGTGTTTTCGGCAAAAAATTATGTTCCATTGCAGAGCATGATAAAAAAATATGTGCAATTACAGCTGCTATGCAAAGCGGTACAGGATTATCTGATTTTTCAAAAAAATATCCCAAACGTTTCTTTGATGTAGGTATTGCAGAAGAACACGCAACAACGTTTTCTGCTGCACTTGCAAAAAGCGGTTTAAAGCCTGTTTTTGCAGTATATTCAACTTTTTTACAACGTGGATATGACCAAATTATTCATGATGTAGCAATTGCTGATTTGCCATTAACAATTGCTATTGATAGAGCCGGTTTAGTTGGTAACGATGGTGAAACTCATCAAGGTATTTTTGATGTATCATTTTTATCTAATATACCAAATATAAAAATATATTCTCCCGCATACTTCGATGAACTAGAACTGTTATTAGAACAACGCTTAGAAAATCCATTAGGAGTAGTAGCTATTCGTTACCCTAGAGGTGTCGAACCCGCTAATCGATTACCATTTGAAAATAAAAATGGTTA
>JAZSAC010000018.1:0-28598 GCA_045601645.1 Acutalibacteraceae bacterium
GATGAGCCTACAAACCATTTGGATATCCAAACACTCAGCTTCTTAGAAAACTATTTGAAAAATTTGTTATCACAGTAAATATAGTCCTGATTCTAAAACAACAAACTCTTTATTGCCTATGCAAAGATATTTATAAATAGGTTCGTCAAAAGATGCACGTTCGTTTACGGTATAGGTTTTCATGTTAACCTCTAACAGATTATTTCCATTGTGGTTGCAAACTATTAGTCTGTCTTCGTTATCACTTACCCAAAGTCCCATAGGCTCGTTAAACGACGAGTCGTTAGAGCCACCGATACGCAATTCCTCACGCATGGTACGCAGATTGAAGCGAATCAAAGCGTTATTTTTAGGGAAAGAAGCCCAAAGAGTATGACCATGATGAGCTACAGCGGCAGGTCCGCATTCTTTATATCTAATTGTTCCTTGCCATTGAACATGGCCTTCGGCATCAATAATTCTGGATTGACCTTCTGGTGATACGATAAATCGATTACCGTCCTCTAAAATAACACAGCTATTATTAATAAAGTTTCCGTCACTAAAGTCGATATTTTGACGATGCTCTCCGAACTTAATGAATTCATAATCAGCCCTTGTTCGAGGTGTTACAACACCGTTCTCTAATGAGACTGATTTATAGGAAACAATAATCTTTCCTTCGGCCTCAGCACGTCTATATACTATTATAAAGCCACCATCATCAACAGGTAAAATGTCATATACCTGTCCGGAAAATAATTTTTTCACTTAGTTTATCCTTCCTTAACAGATTATTAGCAAATATAACAACAATTAGTTGTTGTATTTTAAAACGATTAAAAACTTCACAACAAAACACAATTAGCATAAATATTAATTTGCGGTAGCGGACAAAATGTTTTGGCATAAAATATAAAAGAACAATATTTTCAACAGTTGTTCTTAAAACCTTTGACTAAATAGGGAAAATTTCGGTAACAATAAAAGTGCAAACCATAAATATTCGCAAAACTCAAGGAGAGTGAAACTTAAATGACAGTCAAAAGAGGCGATATTTATTATGCCGACCTCAGTCCTGTGGTGGGTTCTGAACAAGGCGGAATACGACCGGTACTTATTGTTCAAAATGATATTGGAAACAAATTCAGCCCTACCGTTATAGCAGCGGCAATAACCAGTCAGCGTGATAAAACCAACCTTCCAACACATATAAAGGTAGATGCAGACGGTTGTGGGCTTTCGAAAGATTCAATAGTATTGCTTGAGCAGGTAAGAACAATTGATAAACAGCGACTGAAAGAAAAGATGGGAAGTCTTGATGATTTATCAATGGATAAAATAAATCAAGCACTGTCAGTAAGCTTTGGTTTGGGTGGTTTTTAACCACCCTTTTTATTTTTTGAATATCGGTCTTCTTCACTGAAAATGCATCCGCAATATTTTTGCATATATAAATTTAGGCTGCGAGCCCGTTCTTGACCTTCTTTAAAAAGGGGACGAAAATCATTGTAATAAAAGGCAACGCCATATTTTTTCGCCACTTTTTCTGCTGTTTCAATCAGCATTTCGTGATTTTGATACGGACTTATAAAAAGCGAAGAGGTAAAAGCATCAAAGCCTTTTTCGGAAGCGGTTTGTGCTGTTTTTTCAAGGCGGCTTTGGTAACAAAAGCCACACCTGTCATCAAAGTTCGGATATACAGCTTTTATAAATTTTCTTAAACCATATTCATTTTCAATTATAAGCTTTGTGTTGATGGAAGATGCATATTCAACCAAGGTGTTTTTGCGCAGTTTATATTCTTTTAAAGGGTGAATATTTGGATTGTACCAGTAAAGCACAGGTTCAATATTCTCGTTTCGCAGAGCTTCAATGCACATAATAGAACATGGAGCGCAGCACGCATGCATTAAAAGATTCATTTTGTGTCAAGTGTTTCCTTCTTCTTTTTTTTGTCTAGCGCCAAATTTCTAAAATACATAGCTATGTCAGCACCGACCATTATAAAATTGAGAAAATAAAAGAACAGAACATACCATTTGTCAGCAAAATTTGCCATGTATGATTCGTTTACAAATTTTGACGTTATACCTGCTATGTAGCCAAAGAAAATCAGTAATAAAAACAACAGGCTTTTTCCATGGGTTGTTCTGGCGTTATAGGATTTTATTAAATTTAACGGCCAAGATACACCGAAGGATACTATCATAATAATTTCTAAAATTTCTGCCAAGATTATCACTCCATAGAACGCAATAATTTGATTAATATTTTAATTATATCATTGTTTTTAAAATAGTCAATAATTAAAGTTTTAAAAGTCGACACGATACGAGTAAATAAGATAAAATTGATTTAACCTTTGTTTATAAGTTATATCAGATTTTCGAGTATTTTTAAGAGATAGTGCCAAGTGTTAATAGAAGATTTAATGTTTATTTTTTCTGCTACAGTGTGAATGCCGTACATCTGTGGGCCAAACGATACAGCATCAAGGTCTGACAGCTTACTGCTGAGAATACCGCATTCCAGCCCCGCGTGAATAACATCGACCTTTGGTTTTTTGCCGAACATGTCGGTAAAAATCTTAATCATTTTATCTCTTAAGGGAGAATTTTCCCGATATTCCCAAGCTGAATAGGGGGATGATGTTGTACATTTTAACCCATACTGTTTTGCAATCGTAATTATATTTGCTTTTAGCTTGTCAATGTCATTGTTTATTGAGCTTCTAAGCAAAGCCTCAGTGTAAAACGCACCATTTTCAAGGCGCGTAATACCGGTATTAAGAGATGTGACAGCACCATGAGCGTCTTCTTTAACAATTCCATCAGGGATATCGCAGAGAAAACCAATGATTTCTTTAGATGAGTTAATAGGAATGCAATCAAAATCACCGTTAGCAGTTGCTATGTCAAGCGTTGGCATGTCGTTTTTATCTATCGGTACAATTTTTGAAAATTCATCTTTTATGATTTTGACTATTTTATCACACATAGTTTTATCTACCAAAATTTCGGCAGTACAATGGCAGGGTATTGCATTATTCTTGTTACCGCCGTTAAAGTAAATAAGTCTGAAATCATAGGGGAGTGCATTTAAAATTTTTGCGACAACTATAGCGGCGTTAAGGCGTCGGTGAATAATTTCAACACCCGAATGACCACCTATAAGACCTGATACGGTTATTGCAATTTTAGTACCGATTGAAGAGCTGCACTTAAATACGGCAGATGTGTTGACAGTGAGACCACCTGCACAGCCACAGAGAAGAACACCCTCTTCTTCTGAATCTATATTTAAAAGTGTACGACCGCTTATCAAGGTTTCGTCAAGTCCTATGGCACCGTTCATACCGGTCTCTTCATCAGATGTAAGCAAAATTTCTAAGGCAGGCATAGGGGCGTCGGTTTTTAAAAGTGCCAAACCATATGCAACAGCTATGCCGTCATCACCACCTAAGGTTGTATTTTCAGCCGATAAAAATTCACCGTCAAAAGAAAGCTTTAACGGGTCGGTTGAAAAATTGTGTAAACTGTCGGCGGTTTTTTCACAAACCATATCGGTGTGTCCTTGAATAACCACGGTTTTAGCGTTTTCGTATCCTTTTGATGCAGGCTTATAAATGCAAACATTTCCTGCATTGTCGACAGCACTTTTAAACCCGTTTTCAGTAGCAAAATTAACACAAAAGTTTACTAATTCTGACGTGTTTCCCGAGCCGTGTGGAATTTTACAAATGTCCTCAAATATACTTAGAAAATCGTAATGATATTTTTCACTTGGTAACATATATTCTTCCTTTATTCATATTTTGTGTAAATAAAACCCAATTAAGTAGTGTAACCGCTTAATTGGGCTTTATTATTTTATTTTAAGGCACTTAAAAGAGCTTCTACCTTATCGATGGCTTCCCATTTAACATTAAGATCTTCACGTCCTAAATGACCGTAAGCAGAAAGTTCGGAGTAAATGGGTTTTCTCATATCAAAGGCATCAATTATTGCGGCGGGACGAAGGTCGAAACATTTATTAACTGCTTCGGCAATTTTTTCGTCGCTGTATTTTCCGGTTTTGAAGGTATCTACCATAACAGATACAGGCTTAGCAACACCAATGGCATAAGCTAACTGCACTTCACATTTATCGGCAAGTTTGGCTGCGACAATGTTTTTAGCAACATACCTAGCAGCATAAGCAGCAGAACGATCGACTTTAGTGGGGTCTTTACCGCTGAAAGCACCACCACCGTGACGTGCATAACCGCCATATGTATCGACAATGATTTTACGTCCTGTAAGACCGGTATCGCCTTGAGGGCCACCGACAACAAAACGACCTGTGGGATTTATGTAAATTTTTGTGCTTTCATCAAAAAACTTTTTAGGTATAATTGGCTTTATGACATGCTCTAATATATCTTTTCGCAACAGTTCAAGTTCGACCTCAGGCAAATGCTGACTTGATACAACGACGGCTTCAACCCTTACAGGTGTTTCATCATCATACTCAATTGTTACCTGCGTTTTACCGTCCGGACAAAGATAGGGAAGGATTTGTTTTTCACGAACCTCAGTAAGTCTTTTAGCCAACTTATGTGCCAAAGATATAGGCAAAGGCATAAGCTCCGGAGTCTCGTTACAAGCGTATCCAAACATCATACCTTGGTCACCTGCGCCGTGAAGATTATATTTATCATCATCTCCGCTTTTAAGCTCTAAAGAATGGTCAACACCCAAAGCAATATCGGGTGATTGTTCATCAATTGCAACTATAACAGCACAAGATTTGCCGTCGAAGCTTTTTTCTGCACCGTCATAGCCTATATCACAAACAACCTTGCGGACAATTTTAGGAATATCAACATTGTGTGTTGTAGTTATTTCCCCCATAACAGTAACCACACCGGTGGTGCAGAAGGTTTCGCATGCGACTCTAGCGTTTGGGTCTTTAGTAATAATTGCGTCAAGTATAGCGTCAGACACGCTGTCACAAACTTTGTCAGGATGACCCTTTGTAACTGATTCAGATGTAAATAGATGTTTTGACATTTTTATAATTCCTTTCTAAAACAAAAAACTCACCTTTTGGCAAGGTGAGAAAATTAAAACCTCATCTGCCGGTAAAACCGCTGGATTTAGCACCTTTGGAATTCCTAGGTTGCCGGGCTTCATAGGGCCAGTCCCTCTGCCACTCTTGATAAGGAGATATTTAATTGTAAGGGTTTCTGTGTTTTGTATTATACCATAAATTTTAAAATTGTCAATAGAGGTTAAAAATTTGTTGTAAAATGAAAAAACATTTAATAAAAACACATTTTAATGAAAACATATTACAAATATGTAAAATCATAGAAAATTTTAAAATTATTTGTCGGTTATTTGAATAAAAAGTTTATCTTTTAGTTTAAACATTATAATTAAAGCTAAAACAGCACCTAAAAAACAGGTGAGGGTGTAGTTAAGCCATAGACCGTCGAGTTTTAAGGGAAGTAACGCAAAAACCAAAGCTGTCGGGAAAATAAAGGCCGTTGAAACGGTGATTATGGTTGACGGAAATGCTTTGTCTATTGCTAAAAGAAAGCTTTGAAAAGCGTGGCTAATCCATTTGAAAACAAAAGCAATACCGAAAAGCCGCAGTGCGCGGGTGGATAGGTCGAGCAAAGACATATTTTCCAAGAAAGGAATTGCAAAAGGAACAGGGAATGATATAAAAAGTACTGCGAAGGTAATTGAAATAAAAGCACCGACAATGATGCAATATTTTTCAATTTGCTTTACTCTGTTGTTTTCTAACGCACCGTAATTATAGCCGATTGCAGGCTGTAATGAATCGAAAATTCCGTAAAGTAATTGTTCGACTATTGCGCTTACAGTCATTAAAATGCCATATACAGCAACAGCATCGGCACCGCCCATTTTTAAAAGCATTATGTTCATTATAATTGAGAACATTCTTCCGGAAACATTGTTTAAAAAAGCAGGTAAGCCATTTTTTATAATTCCGAAAATCAACTGTCTATTAAATTTCGGTTTTACAAATTTTAGTTGTAGTTTGCCCGATATAAACATAGTTAAGCCGATTAAAACGCAGATAAACATTGAGAGCGATGCACCTAACGCTGCACCAACCATTCCCCAACCGAAAACAACTATAAATAAAAGTTCTATAAGAATTGTGCCTAAACTCATGGCTATATTTAAGACCATACTTGTCTTGATTTTGCCTGAAATTCTAAGAAAATTATCGAGAGCGAAGGTTATTGTGGTAAGTGGAGAAAACGCAGCATAAACTCGTATGTAATCAGTACCGAGCTTTATAAGGTTTTTATTAGCACCCATTAAACTCATAAATTGAGGAGCAAAAATAAAGAAAACAGCACCCATTAAAAGACCTGTCAAGACAATCATAATTGTGGCGCAGGTGAAGTAATTGTTAGCTTTATCATCTCTTTTTTGTCCCAAAAAAATAGAAATAGGTACTGATGAGCCGACACCGATTAGGTCAGCTAAAGAAAAGTTGATTATTACGAGTGGTATTGCGAGTCCTAAAGCCGCAAAACCGTCGGTACCGACGAATTTCCCAACAAAAATTGAATCAAATATCATATAAAGTGATGATACTAGCATACTGATGGAACCGGGTAAGGCGGCTTTTAAGAAAAGCGTAAAGGGATTTGTTTTTAAATATAATTTTTTATTGTCCATAAAACTCATTATAAAATATAGATATCAAAATAAAAGGCAGGTGTTAGCTACCTTTTATAAGTGGAATTTGTGAATTTGAATTATATTATAAGCTGTCAATATAACGGCAAGCAGCAAGCGCAGCGGTTGAACCATCGGATACAGCGGTTGTTACCTGGCGAATATATTTTTTACGGCAATCGCCTGCAACAAATACACCTGCAGTTTTAGTAGTACAGGCTTCGGTTGCATCAATATAACCTGCTTCATCTAACTGCGTAACATTTATAAAGGCTTTGTTCTCCGGCTTTAAGCCGATAGCAACAAACATGCCATCAACTGATAAAACAGTTTTTTCTTTATTAGCTGTGCGTTCAAGAACGATAGATGAAAACGTAGGAGTATCGGTGATTTCTGCAACAACAGTACCGGTTATAATTTCTACATTTTCACGTTTTCTAAGTATTTCTTGAAGCTTTATTTCTCCGGTTAAAAAGTCAAGATTTTGAATAACATAAACCTTTTTACATGTTTCAGAAAGTAAAATTGCTTCTTGCAAAGCAGAATTTCCTCCGCCTATCAATGCGACTGTTTTATCTTGATAAAATGCCCCGTCACAAACTGCACAGAAGGAAATGCCTTCACCTATAAAGCGTTCTTCGTTAGGAAGTTCTAGATGACGATGCTCGGCGCCGCAGGCAATTATAACGCAAAGGCAGTCATAGGCATTATTGTCGGCAGTTTTAACGGTCTTGGTATTACCGTTGTCAACAATTTCAATTACTTCCTCAATTTCAACATCGGCACCCTGGGATAAAACCTGTTCAACCATTTTATCGGCAAGCTCACTTCCGCTTATGCTTGTAAAACCGGGATAATTTTCAATTTTCGGTGAAGAGGTTATTTGACCGCCGAAACCTGCTTTGTCAAGAATCAATACTGTTTTATTTGCACGTCTTGCATAGACGGCAGCGGTTAATCCGGCAGGACCTGCACCGATAATAATTATATCATACATAAATTTTCTCCTTAAAGAAGTAACCGACGACTTTAAGCCGTCGGTTACTGTTAATTAGCCTTGAACGGCCTGAATATACTTTTTGATATTCGGAACTCCGGCATATTTTTCTATTTGGCCGCTTTTGACTGTAACAAGTGTGGGTGCTTGTTTTATTCCTAGAGATTCAGACAAATCAATATTATCCTGGGCAAAAATCTTGGTGTAAGAGATGGTTGCTTTTTCAAGCAAAGCTTCAGCAATTTTACAGTTAGGGCATGTAGCTGAAGCAAAGAGATATACTCCGTCTTCAAGAGCAACTGTTTCTTTATTGCATTCACAGGAGGTATTATTATCCTTGGGACCGTTGTGTGTTAAAACGGAATTAGCAATATCATAGGTTTTACGCTCGATATATTCCTGAGCTTTACCATCGTTCCAGTTCTTAACCGGGCGATAATAACCGGTGATACGGCTGTAAACCTCTGTCTCTTTACCGCAGATAGGGCAGTTGAAGCGTTCACCTGCTACGTAGCCGTGGTCTTTACATACAGAATATGTCGGAGATAAAGTGTAGTACGGTAGACGATAGTTTTCTGCTATCTTACGGATGATAGAAGCGGCTGAACGCCAATCGGGTAATTTTTCACCAATAAAGGCATGGAAAACGGTACCCGATGTGTAAAGGGTTTGAAGCTCATCTTGAACATCAAGAGCAGTGAAGATGTCATCTGTATAGCCAACAGGCAGATGTGAGCTGTTGGTATAGTATGGAGTTTCACCTTCTGATGCACAAATGATATCGGGATAACGTTTGCGGTCATGTTTAGCGAGTCGGTATGATGTAGATTCTGCCGGTGTTGCCTCAAGATTGTATAGGTCGCCGTATTTTTCTTGATAATCCGACAAGCGTTCACGCATGTGGTTAAGAACTTCTTTTGAAAATTCTTGAGTTTCTTTGTGTGTCATAT
Organism: Acutalibacteraceae bacterium; assembly: GCA_045601645.1. GTDB lineage: Bacteria > Bacillota > Clostridia > Oscillospirales > Acutalibacteraceae > UMGS172. The sequence continues at coordinate 8,637 of JAZSAC010000018.1, forward strand.
CTTTCTTAAGCCATTTTGCATTAAGACCGGCTTCATTCATACCGACAAGACCGATTGTTGAAAAATGGTTATTGAAGGTGCCGAGATAACGTTTTGTATAAGGATAAAGACCTTCATCAAGAAGCTTTGTAATGATGTCTCTCTTAATTTTAAGAGACCTTGCAGAAATGTCCATCATATGGTCGAGACGCTTAAAGAAATCTTCCTTGTTCTCAGCTAAATAAGCAATTCTTGGAATATTGATGGTAACAACACCAACCGAACCGGTGCTTTCACCGCTGCCGAAGAATCCACCTGATTTTTTGCGAAGCTCTCTTAAATCTAGACGTAGACGGCAACACATACTGCGAACATCTGATGGTTCCATATCACTGTTAACATAGTTAGAGAAATATGGTGTGCCGTATTTAGAGGTCATTTCAAATAAGAGTTTATTATTCTCGGTTTCTGACCAGTCGAAATCGCGTGTGATAGAGTAGGTAGGAATAGGATATTGGAATCCGCGTCCGTTTGCATCGCCTTCAATCATTATTTCAATGAAGGCTCTATTGACCATATCCATTTCCTTTTTGCAATCGCCATACTTAAAGTCCATACGTTTACCGCCGACGATAGCATATTCATCCTCAAGGTCGTGAGGAACAGTCCAGTCAATAGTGATGTTTGTAAACGGTGCTTGTGTACCCCAACGGCTTGGTGTGTTTACACCGAAAATAAATGACTCTATGCATTTTTTAACAGCGTCATAGCTTAGATTATCAGCCTTAACAAACGGTGCCAAGTAGGTATCGAAAGAAGAGAATGCTTGAGCACCTGCCCATTCGTTTTGCATAATTCCAAGGAAATTAACCATTTGATTGCAAAGTGTTGCAAGGTGCTTTGCAGGTGCAGAGGTAATCTTACCGCCGACACCGCCCAAACCTTCTTCAATAAGCTGTTTTAACGACCAGCCTGCACAGTAGCCGGTTAGCATTGAGAGGTCGTGAATGTGAATATCTGCATTTTTATGTGCTTTGGCAATTTCGTCATCATATATTTCAGATAACCAATAGTTTGCTGTAATAGCACCGGAGTTGCTTAAAATAAGTCCGCCGACTGAATACGTAACGGTGGAATTTTCTTTGACACGCCAGTCGATGCTTTTTACGTATTGGTCAACTATTTCCTTATAGTCAAGAATAGTAGACTTCATATTACGCAATTTTTCGCGTTGTCTACGATAAAGAATATATGCTTTGGCTACATCGGCATATCCTGCTTGTACCAAAACTGTTTCAACGCTGTCCTGTATATCTTCAACAGCAACAAATCCACCTTCTATTTTTGGCTCAAAATCAGATGTTACTTTTAAAGCCAAAAAATCAATAATATTGTCATTGTATTGACGCTCGCAGGCATCAAAAGCCTTTGAAATGGCTGTGGAAATCTTAGCAATATCAAACTCTGCTACTTTTCCGTCACGTTTGTTAACCTTAAACATTTTTCTTCCCCCTGATTATCCCCGCAACTGTGCATCGGGAATACTTTTTCTTACAATTTTTAATAGATTTTGCATTTCGATGTCGCTGAAGGCTTCCCACCCTGTTGTAAGAGTATTGCCTGAGTCGACAAACTTTTGAATAAAATATCTTTTTTCGCCCTTTAGCCATTCGCCGATTGCTTCAAAATCTTCTTCGGTATGAATGCCTTTTACAGCGGTTGTTCGGAATTCATAATCGATACCGCTGTTTTTAATAATATTTACGCTTTCTAAAAACCTTGCAGTATCTATTTTACAGCCCGTAGCCTTTTCATAATTTTGCAACGAACTTTTAATATCCATTGCCACATAGTCAACCATGTTTGATTTTAAAAGTTTTTCTAAACGGTACGGCAAATATCCATTGGTGTCAAGCTTGACTAAAAAGCCCATATCTTTTAGCTTTTTGGTGAATTCTTCAATATCGGGTTGTAAAAGAGGTTCACCGCCGGTTAAGCACACACCATCGAGTATGCCGTGACGTTCTTTCAAATAATCAAAGACAGAATTTTCCATGCTTTGCTGTTCGTTCGGATTATTCACAAGAGATGCGTTGTGACAGAAAGGACAGCGTAAATTGCAGCCGCCAGTAAAAACTGTGCAGGCAACCTTTGTAGGAAAGTCAAGCAGAGTTATTTTTTGAAAACCTTGAATGTTCATTATAGTTCTTCCTTTCCTTAGGTGCCTAGTCAGTATAACATAGATATTGAATAGTGTCAATATAAAAAACACAACATATTGTATTTTTTGTTGAATAAACAAAATTTCACATACAATATTATTAAAATGTACAAAAACTCAATATTAACCGACATTTTTACAAAATATAGGATGTGTATATAATGTAATTTGCTATTGACAAATTGATGTATAGGTGGTATAATCACTCAAAAGCAATGAGGATATTATGTTTCTAAAAATTGTTTTTCAGAGAGCTGTCGGGCGGTGCGAGGCAGTAAAGAGTTTTAGAAGCAGTCTCGTATCTGAGCATGGTTTCGGAAATCAAGTAAGAAATCACGGTTGGCACCGTTATTTGCCGAAGGTTTGATAGAACCTTGATGAGTGGTCGCATTTATGCGACAATACGGGTGGTACCGTGGTTAATTTTTATTAATCATCCCGCAGAGAGTTTTTTCTCTGCGGTTTTTTTATATTTTTAAAAGGAGATTATTATGAAAAATATTATTGTGTCTGATTTTACTTTGAAAGGTTCCACGATTGACGGTGACCGTTGTTTAACCTTTCGAGATAAAACTGATATTGCAAAATGCCTTAATCTTATCGGTGTTGATGTAGTCGAATTACCTGCTGTTAATAATTCTAAGGAAGACGCGGTTATCAATCGTACAGTTGCATCACTTTTAAAGAATTGTACCGTAAAGGTTGCATGTGATTTGACGTGGGAAAGTGTTTTAAAGTCTTATGACAGTGTCAAATCAGCAGATAATGCATGTGTTAGAATTTATGTTCCTACATCTACAGTACAAATGGAATATATGCTTCATCTAAAGGCACCCGAAATGTTGGAAAGGTTGGCTGAAATCAGCAGACAAGCGGTAGAAAAATTTAATAATGTTGAAATTGTAGCACAGGACGCAACCCGTGCTGACCGTACTGTTTTATCAGAGCTTTTTAAAATAGCTTTAGAAAACAAGGTTTCGGCAGTAGTGCTTGTTGACGATGCAGGTGTTATGTTGCCTGATGAATTTTCATCATTTATTGCTGAATTAAAGGCAGAAAACGACATTAAAATTTTTGTAAGAACCTCAGATGCTCTCGGTATGGCTGCAGCCAATGCTGTTGCTGCCATTAAAGGCGGTGCGGATGGTGTTGAAACCTCTATTTCAAAAGGTTGGCTTAATGCCGGTGTGTTTTCAGATATAATGAGTAAAAGAGCTATTGATATTGGTATTAACACTAATCTTGATGTGTCGGTAATTCACAGCCGTTTAGATGAACTTGTAAATAATATTGCACAGATAACAGAGGGAGTCAAGGTTGTATCTGACGGGACCTATTCGCATATTAAACTTAACAGTCAAAGTACAATGGCGCAGGTTGCAGAAGCTGTGCGTGAATTGGGATATGAATTATCTCATGAGGACAGCGGTAAGGTTTATGAGGAATTTAAACGTGTAACTCGAAAGAAAGACCATATTAAATTTAAAGAGATAGATGCTATTGTTGCAAGTGTTGCAATGCAGGTGCCGTCAACATATCATCTTGAAAGCTATGTAATTAACAGCGGTAATGTAATAAGCTCAACCGCTAATGTTGTGCTTACCCGTGATTCAAAAACATTAAGTGGTATAAGCGTAGGAGATGGACCGATTAATGCAGCTTTTTCGGCAATAGAACAAATAATAGGACATCATTATGAGCTTGATGATTTTCAAATTCAGGCAATAACCGAGGGTCACGAAGCCATGGGTGCGGCTCTTGTAAAGCTTCGTTCCGGGCAAACATTATATTCCGGCACAGGCATTTCAACTGATGTAATCGGTGCAAGTATTAGAGCCTATATAAACGCTCTTAATAAAATTGTATATAATGAGCAGTAGATGATAGACTTCTAGAGGCAGGAGGTAAATTTATATGAAGTTATCCTTTTCTACACAATTGATTTCAGCCGAAAATTATACATCGCTTTGCAACATCGCATGTGATTACGGATTTTCCGGCTTTGAAATTTGTGATATTGAGTCTGACTGTGTTAAAGGAAACGACGGCTTGTTTTCTGCTGTTGGTGCCGCTGATGCAAAGCGTAAGCTTATAAATAGAGGATTGTCTGTTTCTGCATTGGTTTATCCTAAAGCCATTGGGGAAAATGTAGATGATATTGAGGGCTTAAAGAAATATATTAAAGAAGCATCATATCTATCTGTTCCAAATGTTATTATTACAATCAGTTCGGCAGTTACCAGTGCAAAGGTTAAAGAACTTTTACAACCGTTGATGAAAGATACTGAGCGCTTTGGCGTCAATATTCTTTTTGAAACAAGCGGTATATATGCAGATACAAAAAAGGTTATCAAACTTATAAACATGTTCAAAAAGGGAAATGTGGGTGCTTCTTGGAACATTAGAGAAACCTTTTTCTATGGTAAAGAGTCTGCCGAAACCACTATTCAAAATTTAGGCGCATATATTCTAAATGTAAAAATAGGTGACATGTCTGATGGTCACAGAGTATTGATTGGTGACGGAGATTTGCCGGTTGAGGAATTTCTTTTTGCTTTACGGTCATTGAATTATGATGGGTATATATGCGTTGAAGCTAATGATGAAATAAAAAGCACTGACATATTGTTTGCTCATTTTGTAAGTTTTATGAATGCTGTATCTGATGAAAACGTTAATAATAAGTCAATTCAGTATAATCGCAGCAAAACGGGTAAATATGTGTGGAAGCATTTTGAAACGGTTGATATGACCTTTTCACAGGTGCTTGATGCGATGGTTGAGTATTTTCCCGACCAATATGCGTTCAAATATTCAACGCTTGACTATACAAGGACCTACAGCGAGTTTAGACGAGATGTTGACAGGGTCGCAGCGGCCCTTATATCTTTAGGTGTTAAACCGGGTTATCATGTTGCAATTTGGGCAACAAATATTCCGCAATGGTTTTTAACCTTTTGGGCAACTGTTAAGATTGGTGCTGTTTTAGTTACGGTTAATACTGCTTATAAACAGCATGAAGCAGAATATTTATTACGTCAGTCCGACACTCACACTTTAGTAATGATTGATAGTTGTAAAGATTCTGATTATAAAGAAATTGTTGAAAAACTTTGTCCCGAATTGAAAGATATAAAGGCAGGAGAATACTTACATTCCGAAAAATTACCGTTCTTAAAAAATATAATTACTGTGGGCTTTAGTATGGACGGTTGTCTTACTTGGGAACAAATGCTGGAACGTGCTAACCGTGTGCCTGTAGAAGAGGTTTATCGTCGCGCGGCAGAGGTTTGTCCTGACGATGTTTGTAATATGCAGTACACCTCGGGAACAACAGGTTTTCCGAAAGGAGTCATGTTAACTCATAGGAATATTGTTAATAACGGTAAGATTATCGGCGACAGAATGGATTTATCAACGGCTGACCGCATGATGATTCAGGTTCCGATGTTCCATTGCTTCGGAATGGTGCTTTCAATGACGTCTATTATGACTCACGGCGGCACCCTTTGTCCTATGCCTTATTTTTCACCGAAATCGTCACTTGCTTGTATAAATGATGAAAAAATCACCTGTTTTAATGGTGTTCCGACCATGTTTATTGCAATGTTTGCACATGAAGATTTTGCAAAAACAGATTTTTCATATATTCGCACAGGCATAATGGCAGGAGCGAACTGTCCTCCTGACCTTATGAGACGCGTTGCTGATGAAATGAATATGAAGGAAATAATCAGCGTTTACGGTCAGACCGAAGCATCTCCCGGTTGCACTATGGGTGATGTTAATGAGGACATTGACCATCGTGTTGAAACGGTAGGCAGTGCATTTCCGGGTGTTGAGTGTAAAATTATAGACCCCGAAACAGGCGAGGATTTACCCGATGGTGAAAATGGTGAATTTGTTGCCCGTGGATATAATATAATGAAGGGTTATTACAAAATGCCTCGCGCAACCGAGCAAACAATTGATAAAGATGGGTGGCTGCATTCGGGTGATATTTGCTGCCGTACTTCAGATGGATATTATAAGGTTACGGGAAGGCTTAAGGATATGATTATCCGCGGTGGTGAAAATCTTTATCCTCGTGAAATAGAAGAGTTCTATTTGGGTCATAAAAAGGTTAAGGATGTTCAGGTTGTGGGAGTTCCCGATAAACGCTATGGTGAGGAAGCATGTGCTTGGATAATTCTTAATGCCGATGAGACCTCAGATGAAAATGAAATGCGTGAATACGGAAACAGTTTTATGGCACGTCACAAAGTGCCGAGATATTTTATTTTTGTTAAGGAATTTCCTATGAATGCAGCGGGCAAAATATTAAAGTATAAAATGCGTGAGCAGTCAATAGAAATGCTTGGCATTAAACCTTGATATTGAAAGGATCTTTTAGATGTATCCTATAATTGATTGTCATTGTCACATATATCCCGAAAAAATTGCCGCCAAAGCAGGCGAAGGAATAAGTAAGTTTTATGGATTGCCGGTTAAAAACGGCAGTACAGTTCAAGAAATGACGGCGAAGGCAAAGGCGGTGGGAATAACACATTGTATTGTGTTTTCGGTTGCTACAAAGGTGTCACAGGTTAAATCAATCAATAGTTTTATTGCTTCCGAGGTTGCTAGGTCTAACGGGTTTTTAACAGGACTCGGTACACTTCACCCTGATAGCAATGATATTTCGGGTGATATAGAGTATCTTTTAAGCTTGGGATTAAAGGGTGTAAAGCTTCATCCTGACTTTCAGCAATTTAAGCTTGACGATTATCGTTGTCTTAAAATATATGAGCTGTGCGAGGGGAGATTGCCGGTGCTTGTGCATACGGGCGATTCAAGGTATGATTTTTCTAATCCGAACCGATTGAAACCGATTTTAGACACATATACCGACCTAACGGTTATTGGCGCTCATTTGGGTGGGTGGTCGGTGTGGGACACTGCCGTTGACACACTTACAGGCTATAAAAATTTTTATGTTGACACATCAAGCTCAACCTATTGGCTGTCACCTGAGCGAATGACAGAGATTATTCGTGCCTATGGTGCTGACAGGGTGCTTTTCGGTACAGATTTTCCTGTTTGGGACAGCAAAGAAGAAATAGAACGTTTCAATAAATTAGACTTAACCCATGAGGAAAAAGAAAAGATATATTATAAAAATGCTCAAAAACTTTTTGGTGTGATTATATAATAAAATGAGAAAGCACGAATGATTTGGACTATGAAAAAGCGTAAGAAAAAAAGTGCTTGACAAATTATGAAAACGGGAGTATAATGTTATAAAATTTAAAGGCTGTGACGAAGACGGATGGAAAAACCGCTTTCAGAGAGTTGGGGACGGTGTGAGCCCGACAGTGTATTTTTCTTAAATCCTATCACTTCTGAGCTGAAATACCCAAAAGCATTGCTTAGTAGGTGTTTACGTGGGGGCTACGTTAGTGCATAGAGCTTGTTAGAGCTTGAAGGTGGTGCGATAGCGCAATTTGAGTGGTACCGCGGGTATTGAATTGATTTCAAACTCGTCTCAAAGTTTTCTTTGAGGCGAGTTTTATTTTTTTGAAGGGAGACACCGATAAATGAGTACAAATAATTCCATGTTAAAAATTTCAGAGGTTGCGGCACGAATTAAGGAAATGCGTGAAATTATGGGTTGGACTGTTTCTGAAATGGCATTTAAGACAGAGGTTTCGGATGAGATTTATTCTAACTATGAATGTGGTGAAACTGACCTTCCGTTTACATTTATACACAAATGTGCACAAGCATTTGACATAGAAATGACCGAGTTGCTGGAGGGAAAAAGTGCTAAGCTTTCCTCATATACCGTAACAAGAAGCGGAAAAGGTCAAAAAACAGCAGAGGAGGACGGAATAGAAATTTCTAATTTAGCACCGTCTTTTAAGGATAAGTTGGCTGAGCCGTACTATGTTAGATACGAATATTCTGCTGAATTGCAAAATCGCCCTATTCACTTAACTAAGCACAGCGGTCAGGAATTTGACCTTGTTTTAGAAGGCACCTTAAAGGTTCAGGTGGGCCAACATATTGAAATTCTAAACGCTGGAGACAGTATTTACTACAATAGTTCAACTCCTCACGGAATGATAGCTGTAAACGGAAAAGATTGTGTTTTTTGTGCCGTTGTCTTAACGGGCGATAATACAAAGGAAGAATCTGTAATAAACAGCATTTTTTCTGCAGGAGCTACCGAAAGACTGGTTTGCGAAAAATTTATTAAGACCGAAGAGGATGAAAACGGCGCACTTAAAAGCATTAGCTTCCCTAATAGTGAAAGCTTTAATTTTGGTTTTGATATTGTTGATAAAATTGCTGACGAATATCCCGACAAGTTGGCAATGCTTCATGTTGACAGAGCAAAGGTAGAGCGCAGGTTTACTTTTAAAGATATTAAAAGAGCAAGTAATCAGTGCGTAAATTATTTTAAATCGTTAGGCATAAAAAAAGGCGACCGAGTAATGCTTGTTTTAAAAAGGCACTACCAATTTTGGTTTGCAATGGTTGCATTGCATAAGCTGGGTGCTATTGCGGTTCCTGCCACCAATCAGCTTAAGGACCATGATTTTGTTTATCGTTTTAATGCGGCGGGAATATCGGCGGTTGTTTGTACTGCCGATGGTGATGTTGCCGATATAATCGATAAAGCACAATTAAGTTCGCCGACCCTAAAGCATAAAATTTTGGTTGGCGGAAAACGTGATGGATGGAATGATTTTGACTCGGAATATTGCTTATTTACAGGTAAATATGAGAGAACAAAGGACGTTTCTTGCGGTGATGACGCTGCGTTAATGTTTTTCACCTCAGGCACTACGGGAAATCCGAAAATGGCATGTCACAAGCACACCTATGCTTTAGGCCATTTTGTAACGGCAAAATATTGGCATTGCTGTGAGCGTGATGGGTTGCACTTTACCATTTCAGATACCGGTTGGGGCAAATCCTTGTGGGGTAAGCTATATGGTCAATGGCTTTGCGAGGGTGCAGTTTTCGTATATGATTTTGATCGTTTCGAAGCGTCGGATATTCTGCCGATGTTTGCAAAATATAAAATCACAACGTTTTGTGCGCCACCCACAATGCTTAGAATGCTTATAAAAGAAGATATTAGTAAGTATGACTTGTCATCAATACATCATATGACAACTGCAGGCGAGGCACTAAATCCCGAGGTTTATCGTCAATTTGAGAAAGCAACGGGACTGCAAATTATGGAAGGCTTCGGTCAAACCGAAACAACACTAACAATAGGCACGCTTGCGGGTACTCAATCAAGATTAGGTTCGATGGGCAAGGCATCTCCACAATACGAGGTTGAGATAGTTGATGCCGACGGTAAACCTGTTCCTGCCGGTGAAACAGGTGAAATTGTGATTAAGACCGATGAAAATTGCCCTTGCGGTCTATTTAAAGGATATTATCTTAATAAAGAAATGACCGATGATGTTTGGCATGATGGTTATTATCATACAGGTGATACCGCTTGGCGTGATGAGGATGGGTATTTTTGGTATGTAGGTCGTATTGATGATGTTATTAAGTCGTCGGGCTATAGAATAGGACCTTTTGAAATAGAAAGTGTTATTATGGAGCTTCCGTATGTTTTGGAATGTGGAGTTTCGGCGGCGCCTGATGAGGTTAGGGGACAGGTTGTAAAGGCAAGTATTGTTCTTACAAAGGGAACCGAAGGTACAGATGAATTAAAGAAGGAAATTCAACAATATGTTAAGGAGCACACGGCACCTTATAAATATCCCAGAATTGTAGTTTTTCGTGACGAACTTCCCAAAACAATTAGTGGAAAGATTCAAAGGAATAAACTTTGAGTATATTTTAAACTCACTACTTGACAAATGGTGTCGTATTTGGTATAATCCTAATATTAAAGGCGTTGATGAAGAGTGTGTAAATTCTCTGCAATTAAGAGAGTCGGCGTTTGGTGCGAGCCGATATTGCAGCTTTACATTTGTAGCTTCTGAGCCGAAAGGAAGAACGTGCTTTGGCATTAGTAGAACCTTTCCGTTACTGCTGCGTAAATGCATAGGGCTTGTATGAGTCTGAAAGTGGCACTTTTTGGTGCAATTTGAGTGGTACCGCGGGATATAATTTGATTTATAGCTCGTCTCAAGGAATTATATCTTTGAGGCGGGCTTTTTTAACCGCCTTGAATCAAAAGTTTTTAAAACTGGGAGGCAACAGCATGAAATCAAATGGACTTGAATTTAAAATTAAAGAAATAGCCAATCGTATTCGTGAATTAAGGGAAATTGTTGGTTTGACATTTGCTGAAATGGCATCAAAAACAGGTATAAGTGAAAAGGAATATATTGCCTGTGAGGCCGGTGAAAATGACCTTAATTTTGCGTTTTTATATAGATGTGCAATAGCTTTGAAGGTAGACGTTACTGATATTATCGAGGGAACAAGCCCTAAGTTGGCAGGATATACCGTAACTCGAAAGGGTGATAGTCAACGTGTGGGACAGGCACACGGAATGGTTTATTATAATCTTGCCGCAAGCTTTAAAAATCGTATTGCAGAACCGCTTTATGTTATTTCCGAGTATAGTGAAGCCGCACAAAATACCGATATAGAGCTTACCGTACATGAAGGTCAAGAATGTGATATAATTATAAATGGTGCTTTAAAGGTACAGGTGGGTAATCATATTGAAATCTTGCATGAGGGTGATAGCATATACTATGACAGTTCTGTCCCTCACGGAATGATAGCCGTTGAAGGCTCTGATTGTATTTTTTATGCGATTGTCCTTAATCCTGCCGGTGAGCCGATAGATAATATCGTTCATGGCGGTGCTAAGGAAGTAACTGTTTTGCCTAAGCGTGAAAAACCATCTAATCAGGCACGTGTTTATGACGATTTTATTGATGTTGAGGAAGAGGAAAACGGTCTTGTTAAAAATGTAACATTTAAAAATGAGGATAAGTTTAATTTCGCTTTTGATGTTATAGATAGATTAGGTCGCGAAAAGCCTGATAAATTGGCAATGCTTCATATTGACCGTGATAGAAATGAACGCAGGTTTACCTTTGCTGATATTAAAAGAGCATCTTCTCAAACCGCTAATTATTTTAAATCGTTGGGAATAGGTAGAGGAGATAAGGTTTTACTTATTTTGAAAAGACATTACCAATTTTGGTTTAGCATTATTGCTTTGCACAAATTGGGTGCTATTGCTATACCGGCAACTAATCAGCTTAAAGAGCATGATTTAAGATATCGTATAAATGCTGCCGGTGTAAAGGCAGTAGTATGTACTGCAGATGGTGATGTCGCAAATGAGGTTGAACTAGCTGCAAAAAACTGTTCTACACTTGAAACCAAAATTATGGTTGACGGTTGTCGTGACGGTTGGAAAAATTTTAATGAAGAATATTGTCTTTATACCGGTAAGTTTGACCGTACCGACGATTCACCGTGTGGTGATGATACTATGCTCATGTATTTTACATCTGGAACAACGGGCAATCCAAAAATAGCGGTTCATAGCTATAAATATCCGCTAGGTCATTTTATCACGGCAAAATATTGGCATTGTGTTAACCCGGATGGATTGCATTTAACAATTTCCGACACGGGTTGGGCAAAGGCTGCGTGGGGCAAGATTTACGGTCAATGGCTTTGCGAGGCAGGGCTGTTTGTATATGATATGGATAGGTTTGATGCTCATGATTTATTACCAATGTTTAAGCAATATGGAATAACAACCTTCTGTGCACCGCCTACTATGCTTAGAATGCTTATTAAAGAGGATATCAGCAAGTATGATTTATCCTCAATTGAGCATATGACCACTGCTGGTGAAGCCTTAAATCCTGAGGTTTTCCGTCAGTTTGAATCGGCTACCGGCTTACAAATAATGGAAGGTTTCGGTCAAACCGAAACCACCTGCGTTTTGGCTAATCTTTATGGTGTAAAAACCAAGGTTGGCTCTATGGGAAAACCTGTTCCTATTTATGATATCCATTTGCTTGATGCTGATGGTAATGATGTTGCAGTCGGCGATGTTGGTGAGATTTGTGTAAATATCAAAGAAAAAAGACCTTGCGGATTGTTTATAGGCTATTATAACGCTAAGGATAAAACCGATGAATGTATTCATGACGGTTTTTATCATACGGGAGATACTGCTTGGCGTGATGAGGATGGCTATTATTGGTATGTCGGACGTGTAGATGATGTTATCAAGTCGTCAGGGTATAGAATAGGGCCTTTTGAAATAGAAAACGTTATTATGGAATTGCCATATGTTTTGGAGTGTGGTGTATCTGCTGCACCTGATGAGGTAAGAGGTCAGGTTGTAAAAGCAAGTATAGTTCTCACAAAGGGTACCGAAGGTACTGAAGAACTCAAAAAGGAAATACAAGCATATGTTAAGAGTCGCACTGCACCGTATAAATATCCGAGAGTGGTTGTTTTCCGCGATGAATTACCCAAGACCGTAAGCGGAAAAATTCAACGAAACAAACTTTAATGCTTATGAAGAGAGTGACTTTATTTGCCGGACATTACGGCAGCGGAAAAACCAATATTGCTGTTAATTATGCATTGTCACTAAAAAAACAGGGTGTAGATGTAATAATAGCTGATATGGATATTGTTAATCCTTATTTTAGAACTAAGGATAGTGCTGAGGAATTAATGGCGGCTGGGGTTGAGTTGATTTCACCTAGGTATGCTAATAGTAATGTTGACCTGCCGTCATTGCCGCAAGAACTGTATAAGGCTGTGCAGGATAAATCAAGATATGCTGTTTTGGATATAGGTGGTGATGACCGAGGTGCTTATGCTTTGGGCAGATATACACCGTACATATTAGAAGAAAACAACTATGAAATGGTATTTGTAGCAAATTTTTATCGTCCGCTGACAACAAATGCTAGAGAGGCCCTAGAGGTTATGCGCGAGGTTGAACAAGCGGGTGGGATACCGTTTACTGCAATAGCTAATAATTCCAATGTCGGTTGGGATACCACAGCAGAAGATGTGTTGGCAACCATCGAAAAGGCACAAGAACTTTCGAGGTTGTCGGGTTTGCCGATTATTATGACTTGTGCCGAAAATGAGGTAGCTAAACAATTAGAGGGCAGGGTTGAACCCTTGCTTTCTATGAAACTGCAAAAGAAATATTTTGATATAAAGGGGAAAGATTAATGGCTAAGGTAACATTTGATGCAGACCTTTGTAAAGGCTGCGGACTTTGTGTTGATGCATGTCCAAAGGGCATTATAGCTCTGGCAAAAGGTAAAATTAATAAGAAGGGACATTCTCCTGCAGAAATTACCGACCAAGAAAAGTGTATTGGCTGTGCTTTTTGTGCTACTATGTGTCCTGACTGTGTTATAACAGTAGAAAGGTAAGGTGTAAGAAATGTCAGAAAAAGTACTTATGAAGGGTAACGAGGCAATTGCCGAGGCTGCAATTCGTGCAGGCTGCCGTCATTATTTTGGATATCCGATAACTCCTCAAACCGAAATTGCTGCATATATGGCAAAACGTATGCCGAAAATCGGTGGTGTGTTTCTTCAGGCTGAAAGTGAAATTGCTGCAATTAATATGGTATATGGTGTTGCAGGAACAGGCTTTCGTGTTATGACCTCATCGTCAAGCCCCGGTGTTTCTTTGAAAAGCGAGGGTATATCATACTTAGCAGGTAGTGACCTACCTGCATTGATTGTTAATGTTCAGCGTGGAGGCCCCGGATTAGGTGGCATTCAACCTTCGCAATCCGATTATTTTCAAGCAACTAAGGGTGGCGGACATGGTGATTTCCATCTAATCGTAATGGCACCTGCATCGGTTCAGGAAATGGCTGATATGACGGCTAAATGTTTCGATTTGGCTGATAAATATCGTGTGCCTACAATGATATTGGCTGATGGTACTATGGGTCAAATGATGGAGCCTGTCGTTCTTCCGAAACAACAGGAATATAAAGCTGATAAGCCTTGGGCTGTAACAGGTACCGAGTGTAAGCGTAAGCATAACATAATCAATTCTCTTTATTTAAAGCCTGAGGAATTAGAGCGGAAAAACTTTGAGAGATACGAAAGATATAAGGAAATTGAAGAAAACGAGGTTTTGTATGAGTCATTTATGATGGAAGATGCCGAGATTTGTATTGCGGCATTCGGTATTGCTGCACGTGTCGCAAAAAATGCTATCGTGGCAGCTCGTGCTGAAGGTATAAAGGTTGGAATGATTCGTCCTATAACCTTGTGGCCATTCCCAAAAAAAGCCTTTGCAGAGGCAGTCGATAAGGTTAAATCATTTATATCGGTTGAGCTTTCTATGGGTCAAATGATTGAGGATGTTCAGCTTGCTGTTGGCGGAAAACGTCCTGTTGCACTTTGCAATCGCGCCGGTGGTATGATACCTAGTCCTGCCGAGGTGTTGGAGGCAATCAAAAAAGCTGAAGGAGGTAATAAGTAATGGTTGTTTTTAAAAAGCCGAATTCGTTAACCGATGCACCGTATCATTATTGTCCGGGTTGCACACATGGTATTATTCACCGCTTGGTTGCCGAAGCAATAGATGAGTTGGGTATAGAAGGAAAGGCAATTGGTGTTGCACCGGTAGGTTGTGCCGTTATGGCATATGATTATTTTGCTTGTGATATGGTAGAATCAGCTCACGGTCGCGCTCCGGCGGTTGCTACCGGTCTTAAGAGAGCTTTACCGGAAAATATAATTTTTACATACCAAGGCGACGGAGATTTGGCATCAATTGGTATGGCTGAAACTGTTCACGCAGCGACAAGAAACGAAAATATTACTATTATCTTCGTTAATAATGCTATTTACGGTATGACCGGAGGACAAATGGCACCGACAACCTTGCCGGGTCAAGTAACACAAACATCACCTTATGGACGTGATGTTGCTACGGTTGGATATCCGATTAGAGTTAGTGAAATGTTGGCAACCTTAGACGGTCCTGAATTTATACAAAGGGTTGCTGTGAATAATGTTAAAAATGTAAATGCGGCTAAAAAAGCAATAAAAAAAGCATTTCAAAATCAGGTTGAAGGCAAGGGATTTTCTCTTGTTGAGGTCATTTCTTCTTGTCCTACAAACTGGGGAATGACGCCTAAAAAAGCTTTGGAATGGGTTGAAGAAAAAATGATACCTTATTATCCGTTAGGTGTATACAAGGACCGTAGTGCAAATAAGGAGGCGCAAAAATGAGTACAACGCAAATTCTTATAGCAGGCTTTGGAGGACAGGGTGTATTATTCGCAGGTAAATGTCTTGCGTATAAAGGTCTTACCGAGGGCAGACAGCTTAGTTGGTTGCCATCATACGGTCCCGAAATGAGAGGTGGCACTGCAAACTGCAGTGTTATATTGAGTGATACTCCCGTAGGTTCACCGATTGTTTCTAATCCTGATGTTTTGGTTGTTATGAACCTTCCTTCATTAGATAAATATGAAAACGATACCGTTTTAGGAGGTAAGATTTTCATAGATTCTACTCTTATTGACCGTAAGGTTATCAGAAAAGATGTTGAGGCATTTTATATTCCTGCAACACAGATGGCAAAAGATGCAGGTATTCCTACACTTGCTAATATGATTATGATGGGTAAGCTTATTAAGGAAACAGCGGCTGTGTCTATTGATGGAATGGCAGAGGCTTTGGGCAAGGTAATTTCGGCAAAGCGAGCAGATTTGCTTGATGCAAACCTAAAGGCCATTGAAACAGGATATAATTATAAAGGTTGAAAATTCATAAACCCCCGTGTGTAAAACACACGGGGGTTTAGTTTTTGTAAAAAATTATTATACTCTAAAAAGAAGGTCGCCGTAGCTTGGTACCGGCCAATATTCTTTTGCTGTGATTTTTTCGGCACGGTCGACCGCAGTACGAAGTTCGGTTAAAGCAGGTATTATTTCTGCTTCAAACATTTTTGCACATTCAAGACCACAAAGCTTAGTTGTAGCAATTTCTTTTTTTTCAATATCATCAGCTTTGTCATAGATATAATCGCAAAGCTCTGCAAGCTCGGCAAGAATTTTCTTTTCAGCCTTGCAGGCAATACCGTTTTGTGTTTTGGCGTTAATTGCATTTGAAATCACTGTCGAGTATTTAACAAGTGCCGGAACATAATCCTTGCGAACCATATCAATGGCGGTTAACGCCTCAATGTTGATGGTTTTAGAAAAATTATCTAAAAGAATTTCATAGCGAGAACGAATTTCAGACTCGTTATAAACCTTGTGTTTTACAAAAACCTTAATGTTTTTCGGCTCTATCATTGTAGGAAGAGCGTCAACCGTGGTAACAAGATTTAAAAGTCCTCGCTTTTTTGCTTCTTGCTTCCATTCCTCTGAGTAACCGTTGCCGTTAAACAAAATTCTGCCATGTGCCTTAACAACATCTCTTACTATTTCATTTACTTCAGCAGTAAAATCTTTTGTGTTTTCTAAACGGTCGGCAAACTGGTTTAAAGATTCTGCAACAATAGTATTTAAAATAATGTTGGGGTCGGCAACCGAAGCGGTTGAACCGAGCATTCTAAATTCAAACTTATTACCAGTGAATGCAAAAGGAGAGGTACGGTTACGGTCGGTGTTATCACGGGGAAGTGCAGGAAGAACATCAACACCGAGCTTCATTTTTCCAAGCTTTGTGTCAGTTCTGGCGGTTTTATCGGCAAATGATTCTAAAACGCTCTGTAATTCTTCACCCAAGAAAATCGAAACAATAGCAGGAGGTGCTTCATCTGCGCCTAAACGATGGTCATTACCGGCTGATGCAACCGAAACACGCAACATTCCTTGATATTCATCAACTGCTTGAATTACTGCCGCTAAAAACAATAAAAACTGTGCGTTTTCGGAAGGAGTTTTACCGGGGTCTAAAAGATTAGTACCTGTATCGGTTGACATTGACCAGTTGTTGTGCTTACCGCTTCCGTTAACACATTCAAAGGGCTTTTCATGAAGAAGGCAAACCAAATCGTGCTTTAGTGCAACTTTTTTCATTATTTCCATGGTGAGCTGATTGTGGTCAACCGCAACATTTGTTGTGGTAAAAATAGGTGCTAATTCATGCTGTGCCGGTGCTGCTTCATTGTGTTTGGTTTTAGCAAGAACACCTAATTTCCAAAGTTCTTCATCAAGGTCCTTCATATATGCTGAAACGCGTGGCTTTAAGGCACCGAAATAGTGGTCTTCCATTTCTTGTCCTTTAGGTGCAGGTGCGCCGAAAAGCGTTCTTCCGCAGTAAAGCAGGTCTTTGCGGCGGTCATAATATTTCTTATCAACAAGAAAGTATTCCTGTTCGGGACCTACAGTTGTGTTAACACGTTTGGCAGTGTGGTTGCCAAAAAGATGTAAAATACGTAATGCCTGTACACTTAATGCTTCCATAGAACGCAAAAGGGGGGTTTTTTTGTCAAGAGCATCTCCGTTATATGAGCAAAATGCTGTGGGAATACAAAGTGTACCGTCTTTAACAAAGGCACAGGAGGTAGGGTCCCATGCAGTATAGCCTCTTGCTTCACAAGTGTCACGCAAACCACCCGAGGGAAAAGACGAGGCATCGGGCTCACCCTTAATCAGCTCTTTTCCCGAAAACTCCATAATAACATGACCGTCCTCTGTTGGAACGATAAAGCTATCATGCTTTTCTGCAGTGATGTTGGTCATCGGCTGAAACCAATGAGTAAAATGTGTCGCACCCTTATCAAGCGCCCACTCTTTCATGGCATTAGCAACAGTGTTTGCAATTGTAATATCTAGCGGAGTTCCGTCATGGATAGTCTTTTTTAATGCCTTATATGTATCTTTTGGAAGTTTTTCTCTCATAACCGATTCATTAAAAACTTCACAACCGAATATGTCCGATATTTTCATAAGGTACCCTCCAATAAAAATTAAAACAAGCGGTCAAGCTGACCGCACTTCTCACCTTGCAAATTATAGCATGATTTTTGAAAATATCAACTAAAAACAGCTAAAACCTTGTAAAATTTACATATCAGCCGTTTTTTCATTAATATGTTAAGGATAAACATAATAAGGTTAATTGTTTCAAACTTAAATTTGCCTAAAAAACTAATTTTATAAACTTAAAATATCGAGCAATCGTACAACTATGATAATTTAACTAATAAATTTAATTTTTTAAAACGGTTGGCAAAATCATATTAAAGAGAAACGTTGTTTTACATATAAGTATTATAAAATATATTTAGTTATACCGAAAAAAATAAACCGCTTTCCGAAAATTTAGGATAGCGGTTTTTTAAAAATATTATTTTATCAGTCGTTTTCAGATTTAGGAACCTCTTTATAAAGATTAAATCTAAACAAAAGGCTTTCATCTTCAGGATTGGCACAGCGAAGATATGCTTCTTGAATTATAGCACCCTTCATTATATTGGCTATACCCATCATCTGACAAAGCTTAGATTTAAGATTAAGGCAATCGCCTTCATCTGTCTCAAGAAACACATCACCCGAGCATTTGTCAAGGGTTTTCATAAAATCAGCCATATCAATATCATGCATTACAATAAATCTTTCCATTGCTATTTCTCCCTTGTTTTTTTGTAAATATTTTCTAAAATAATTATATGAAATTATTGCTGATTAGTCAATAAATATTTCTTGATATTGTTTTTTCGTTGCTTTTTATAACAAAAAATGTTACAATAAAAGCGGTACATAAAAAGAAGGTGTCGTTTTGAAATTTACTTTGCGATTTTTATGTTTTATAATAATATTAGCAGTTTTTTTGTTATCGGTTGGTTGCGGTGATAATACAAGCTCGGCAGATAACGGAGGCTTTTTTGCGCTGGTCGACGAGCCTGTAAAGGTGATTGATACTTATTCGAAAACGGGTGCAAAGCTTGACCGATTGGTGCCAAATTATACAGAGCAATTAACCCCGTCGGATTCTTACGGAGAATTGGTGCCTTTTATAAACGCTTATAATACGTATAAAAGTTCAGAAAAGACCGATAACAAAACTTTTTTATCGGCTATGTATGGGCTTTGTACAGTAACAGGCAAAATAGTTGTTGATGCGGTTTTTAATAAAGTAATAAGGCACGAAAATTCAGATGGCGGATTTATTTATGAGTTAATAATAGGCTCTGATAATAGTACATATAAAAAGGGAACGCGTTATGTTTCTGCAAGTGACGGTTCATGGGTATTTAAGGTGCCTAAAAACAGTGAGCCTGTATGTGCCGGTAACGGAACCGTTATGTTTAAGCGCTACAGAACCGTAAAAGATGTAACTACTGAGTATTATGATTTTTATAGTTTTAAGGGAAGAAAAATATTTACGTTTGATACGTCTGTTTCTGAGAACAAAGATGCGCAGATTTCTATCGGCTGTTTTTATGATGGTGTTGCTGCCGTTAATATAAGCAAAAAAGGTGCAGATGAAAAAGAGACCTTTAAAATAGCTTATTATATTGATGCAAAAGGGAAAAAGGCATTCGATAAGGAATTTACTTATTGCAGTGATTTTATCTCTGGTTTTGCTGTTGTTATAGATGAAAACGGCAAATACGGAGTGTTAGATAAAAATGGAGAGTATTTTATAAATCCTAATTACAGAAAGATTAATTATAATGCCGAAAAAGGTTATTTTACCGTTGCTGAAAGCGGTGTATTTAAAATTTTTGATACAGAACGTAAAGAAGTGGGAAAGGTTTTTACCGAGCGCGGAGATGTTAAGGTGGTAAATTCCGAAAAGCTGATTTAC
>JAZSAC010000019.1:0-1723 GCA_045601645.1 Acutalibacteraceae bacterium
CTCCAACCATTATTGTGTTCTCCTGCAATTTACAATTCAAAATGTTTACTTCGGTTAAACATTTCAGTATTTTTGATACCTCAGGGTAATAATCCGGCAACGTAAAATCAGTATCTATGCTTTGTTCAACCGACGTTTCAAATATTTTACTTAAATGTGTAAATTGGCAATCGGTTTTATTTAATTCCATAATTTTCTCTCCTTTGATTTTTATATTCATATTTATTACTAAAAATTTATTTATAGAACAAAAAAAGCAGGTTTTCCCTGCTTTAATGTAAAATTTATGTATATTACACCGTTTCCTTTTTGATTTTGAATATTGCACGAAGGATACCACACAATACTTTAGGACTCTTAATAACTACTACCTTCATAAAATCACTCCTATTAAATTCTGCTGAAAATACCGAGAATAATCAGCGCTACCGTTAATAGCATTACCACAAAACCCGACGTGCAAAAATATGATGTAACAAGACCTAAGCCATATGCTACCGCCAACAAACCACATCTACCTAAGCAACCTCTGCAACGCATAAATAAGCACCGCCTTCATATCTCTTACGCTATTATACGCAAAAATATGAAAGCGGTTACTAATTAAATATTTTTATTTACAAGCATAACAATCAGTGCACCATCATTTACCGATATTGTAATATCACCTTGACATTCGTTGCTTACGCCAATTGGATAACTTTGTGTTAGGGTAGCATTTTGTAAATTATATGTCGCGCCATCAATGAAAACACCCTTTGCATCACCATTTATTGAAAAAACCGAAACATATCTATTTTTTGAAACGCGTAAGGATAGTTTGTCATTTAAAAGCAAATATACTTCAAAACCATTACAAACAGCCTTAACCAAATCTGCACCATTAGACTTTAACCACAGTAATGTTGAAAGCATTGCAAAATTTTGGTCAGGCCTTGAACCATATCCACCGAAAACAGTAACCTCTGTAAATCCTCTCTTTATAGCACAACGAGCTGCAAAATGCAGGTCAGTATCATCTTTTTTAACGGGAAGACGAATAACTTCTGAAGAAAATAAAATCTCACCTGAAAACGAATCAAAATCTCCGACAATCAAATCAGGTATTATACCTGATTTGATACAATATTTCAATCCGCTGTCTGCGGCAATTACAAAGTTATCACAACTAACACTCTTTAACAGGCTTTCTTCACATTCACCGCCAGCAATAATCACACAATGTTTTTTCACTTAAGTTTAATCTCCCATGATTTAATCTTTTTAAGGTCTTCATACATAGAAATATAGTTATTGTGGCGTGTTATTGGTATATTACCGTTCTTAACAGCTTCAATAACCGAACAACCAGGTTCATTTACATGTGAGCATGATGAAAAGCGGCACCTTCCGAAATGTTGCTCAAATTCCTTGAATAAGTATTTTAATTCATCTTTATCATTAAGTAAATAATCGGTTATCTCTAATGTGGAAAATCCGGGCGTATCAGCAACATAGCCTCCATCAAGCTTAAACAGCTCAACCTGGCGTGTTGTATGCCTACCTCTACCAAGCTTTTCACTTACCTCACCGGTAGAAAGACATCTGTCAATCAAAATATTATTTAATATACTTGACTTGCCTACACCGGAATTGCCGGAAAAAGCAGAAATGCTGTTTTTTAATTCATGTTGAATGTCTTCTATTCCTTCGCCCATTTTTGCAGAAACAATAATCGTTTTAT
>JAZSAC010000020.1:0-5510 GCA_045601645.1 Acutalibacteraceae bacterium
TGCAAGAACGTGTGCAGCAACCGGTGCAAGACTACATATTATCAAGCCCATGGGCTTCTCTATTGATGATAAAAAATTAAAACGAGCAGGCCTAGATTATTGGCATCTGCTTGATTTAACATATTATGAAAGCTTAGACGAATTTTTTGAGAAAAACAATAACGTCGAATGTTTCTATTTTACAACAAAAGGTTTAAAACCTCATTCAGATGTCGAATATAAAGATAATTGCTATTTGTTTTTCGGTAAAGAAACCGCGGGACTTCCTGAAGAACTGCTTTTACAAAACAAGGAACGTTGTGTTAGATTGCCAATGATAAACCCAGCAAGAAGCCTTAATCTTTCAAATTCAGTTTGTGTCGGTGTGTATGAAGTATTGCGACAATGGAACTATCCCGAATTGCAAAATAAAGGACAACTTCACAAATACAAATGGTCCGACGACTGATTTTTTATAAATAATATAAAATTTACCAAAAATTACAATAATATCTTGAAATATCGATTGATATAGGATAAAATAATATTGTTCAAATTTTAACAATAACTGAAAGGAAGTTAGTTATGTCAGTATTAAACAAAAAAACTGTCGACGATATTAACGTTAAGGGAAAACGCGTTCTTGTAAGATGCGATTTTAATGTTCCTTTAAAAAACAGCGTTATCACCGACGAAAATCGAATTGTTGCTGCTCTCCCCACAATCAAGAAACTTTTAGCAGACGGCGGAAAGGTAATTCTCTGCTCACATTTAGGCAAACCTAAAGGTGAACCCAAGCCCGAACTTACTTTAGCACCTGTTGCTGAAAGACTTTCTGAACATTTGGGAATAAAGGTTGTTTTTGCCGCAGATGATAATGTTGTTGGTGAGAATGCTAAAAAAGCTGTTGCCGATATGAAGGACGGCGATGTAGTGCTTCTTCAGAACACAAGATATCGTTCAGAAGAAACAAAAAACGGTGAGGCTTTTTCAAAAGAACTTGCATCTCTTTGCGAAATATATGTTAATGATGCTTTTGGTGCTGCACACAGAGCACATTGTTCTACCGTTGGTGTTACTGAATATGTAAGTGAAGCTGCTGTTGGTTACTTGATGCAAAAGGAATTAAAATTCCTCGGCGGTGCTGTTGAAAGTCCCGTACGTCCATTTGTTACTATTTTAGGCGGTGCAAAAGTTGCAGATAAGCTTCCGGTTATTGAAAATCTCCTTACAAAAGCAGATACTGTTATTGTAGGCGGCGGTATGGCTTACACCTTCCTTGCAGCAAAAGGTTATAGTGTCGGAACCTCACTTCTTGACACAGAGAAGATTGATTATTGCAAAGAAATGATAAAGAAAGCAGAGTCTAACGGCGTTAAACTCTTATTGCCTATTGACTGTACAGTCGGCAAGGCCTTCCCTGACCCGATTGATGCTCCTATTGATGTTTTTGTAGTTGATGCTGACAAAATTCCTGACGATTGTATGGGTCTTGATATTGGACCTAAAACAGCAGAAATGTTTGCAAATGCTGTTAAGTCAGCAAAAACTGTTGTTTGGAACGGACCTATGGGTGTGTTTGAAAATCCGACCCTTGCGAAAGGTACTATTGCAGTAGCACAAAGTCTTGCCGATACAGATGCAACTACAATTATCGGTGGCGGTGACTCAGCTGCTGCTGTTAACACATTAGGCTTTGGTCCTAAGATGAGCCACATTTCAACCGGTGGCGGTGCTTCGCTTGAATTTTTAGAGGGTAAAGAGCTTCCCGGTATTGCAGCAGTAAATAATAAATAATAACATTCAACAATTATTAACTTTTGCGGCATGTCTAACCATGCCGCAAAAACTGATTTATAAAGGAGAAAGTATTATGAATAAATCTACACGTAAAGCAGTTATTGCAGGTAACTGGAAAATGAATAAAACCCCCAACGAAACAACTGCACTTATCAATGAAATGAAACCTTTAGTTGCTGGTGCTGATTGCAAGGTCGTTCTTTGCGTACCTTTTATCGATATTCCAGCAGCAGTGGCAGCAGCAGAAGGTTCAAATATTGAAATTGGTGCGGAGAATGTTCATTTTAAAGATTCAGGTGCCTATACAGGTGAAATTTCTGCAAAAATGCTTGTTGAATCGGGCGTAAAATACGTAGTTATCGGTCACAGTGAAAGAAGACAATACTTTGGTGAAACCGACCAAACTGTAAATCTTCGCACCTTAGCCGCATTAAATTCCGGACTTACCGCCATTATTTGTGTTGGTGAAACATTAGAGCAACGGGAACTTGGTTATACCGAAAACTTACTAAAATTTCAAACTAAAATGGCTCTTACGAACGTTACAGCCGAACAATTGAAAAATGTTATTATTGCTTATGAGCCGGTCTGGGCTATCGGTACAGGTGTTACCGCTACAGCAGAACAAGCTGACGAAGGTAACGGCTTTGTACGTGCTGCTATTGCTGAAGTATATGGTAAAGATGTTGCTGAAACTGTAACAATCCAGTATGGTGGTTCTATGAATGCTAAAAATGCCGATGAGCTTGTTAATAAAATTAACGTCGACGGCGGACTTATCGGCGGAGCTTCATTAAAAGCTGAAGATTTTTCAATTATTGTTAAAGCCGCAAGTAAATAATTTTAAAGGTAATGTATTTATGAAAAAACCTGTTGTTTTATGTATTATGGACGGATTTGGTATCCGTAACACCAAGTGTGGTAACGCTATTGATGTCGCAAACACACCTAATCTAGACAAATTGTTTGCTGAAAATCCTTTTACAACAATCGGTGCTTCCGGTTTAGATGTCGGTCTTCCGGAAGGACAAATGGGCAACTCTGAAGTAGGTCACACAAACATTGGCGCCGGAAGAGTTGTTTATCAAATGCTTGTTAAAATTTCAAAATCTATAAAAGACGGAAAATTCTTTGATATAAAACCTTTAGTTGATGCAATGGAAAATTGCAAAAAGAATAATTCGGCTTTACATCTTATAGGTCTTTTGTCTGACGGCGGTGTTCACAGTCATATTGATCATCTTTACGGTTTATTAAAAATGGCAAAGAATTTCGGTCTAAACAAAGTATTTGTTCATTGTCTTATGGACGGACGCGATGTTTCCACCACTTCGGGTGTCGGTTTTATTAAAGATTTGCAAAACAAAATGGCTGAAATTGGTGTTGGTAAAATTGCAACTATCACAGGAAGATTTTATGCTATGGACAGAGATTTTGCTTGGGATAGAGTTGAAAAAGCATATTCTGCTTTTGTATACGGCGAAGGTGTTATTGCTGACGACCCTGTTAATGCAATTGAAGATTCATATGCTAATGGCGTGACTGATGAATTTATTTTACCTACCGTTATAAACGGTGGAAAAACTATTAAAGCAAATGATAGTGTAGTTTCATTTAACTTTCGCCCCGACCGTGCAAGGCAATTTACCCGTGCCTTTGTTGACCAAGATTTTGATGGGTTTGAACGTAAAAACGGATTTTTCCCGTTAAACTATGTTTGCATGACTCAATATGATGAAACCATGCCTAATGTTACCGTTGCCTTTCCTCCCGAAGAGTTGAAAATGACCTTCGGAGAATATCTTGCAAGTAAAAACATGACACAGTTGAGAATTGCTGAAACTCAAAAATATGCTCATGTTACCTTCTTCTTTAATGGTGGAGAAGAAAAAACCTTTGAGGGAGAAGACCGAATTCTTATACAATCCCCCGATGTTCCTACATTTGATTTAAAGCCTGAAATGAGTGCATATCAGGTCTGCGATGCTGTTTGTGAACAAATTGTCTCCGGTAAATATGATGCAATTATTCTTAATTTTGCAAACTGTGACATGGTTGGTCATACCGGCGTTTTTGACGCCGCTGTTAAAGCTGTCGAAGCTGTTGACGAATGTGTTGGAAAAGTTGTTGATGCAACCTTAAAAATGAAGGGTACTGTATTTATAACAGCTGACCACGGCAATGCTGATTGCATGATTGACAACGACGAACCGTTTACTCCGCACACAACCAACCCTGTTCCCTTCTGTATTGTTGGTTACCCCTGTGAACTAAAAGACGGTGGCAAATTGGCAGATATAGTTCCTTCCATGTTGAAGGTTTTAGGTTTAGAACAACCTATCGAAATGGATGGCGAAAGTCTTATAAAATAATTTTTTTAAATTTTGACCGTATTGATTTTATTCAATACGGCCTTAGTTTTATCAATTTATAACAACATAAATTTCTAGATATACTGACTTTAAAAAATTATTGACTTGCTGTAGAAAAATGTGTATAATTGTAAAAAAAGGGTGGCGTATTATGAAAGCAACAGGTATTATTAGAAATGTAGATAGTGTCGGTCGTCTTGTACTACCCAGCGAATTACGTGATAAATTTGGAATTAAAGAGTTCGGCGGTGCGCTTGAAGTATATGTTGAAGATGATGCAATAATATTAAAAAAATATCAACCTACCTGCATTTTTTGTGACGGTGTAGATGATATAATCACATTTAAACAACGTAACATATGTAAAAAATGTATCAACGAGCTAATAAATGATAAACATTGATTTTTATTACTACTAATAATTTATTCTATTAACCGGTAAATATAATACTCATTAAACACCTGTCTATACAGGTGTTTTTTACTTGATATAATTATAAGAATGATTTATAATTATATAATTAAAACATATAAAAAGGTGATTTTATGAAATCCTTTACAATAGGAAAGAATGACGAAGGGCAACGACTGGATAAATTTATTCAAAAAAACGCGCCTCTTTTACCACAGTCATTATTATATAAATATATTCGTTTGAAACGCATCAAGGTTAACGGAAAACGCGCTGAAATCAGTACTAGATTATTATTAGGAAGTATTGTTGAAGCATACATAAACGATGAATTTTTTATTTCAAAATCACCTAAATATGATTTTTTATCAGCATCAAAATCACTCGATATTGTTTATGAAGATGAAAACATATTGCTTGCCGATAAAAAACAAGGCTTACTTGTTCACCCTGATGAAAACGAATACAACGACACTCTAATATCTCGCATACAACATTATTTATATGATAAAGGTGAATATGACCCCGAAAAAGAAAACAGCTTTAAACCGTCACTGGCAAATCGCATCGACCGAAACACAGGTGGAATTGTTATTGCTGCAAAAAATGCTGAGGTTTTGCGAATATTATGCGAAAAAATTAAGAATCGTGAAATAGATAAGTGGTATCTTGCAATTGTACACGGTACACCTCAAAAAAATGAAGCCACACTTGAAGGATATCTTAAAAAAGACGAATTAAAAAAACAAGTTTTTATTAAATCTAGTATGAACAGTGACACCAAAACTATTAAAACTAAATACTCTGTTTTAGCTAAAAAAGATAATCTTTCACTTTTAAAGGTTGAACTGTTGACCGGAAGAACTCATCAAATCAGAGCACATCTGGCATCAATCGGTCACCCTTTACTTGGTGATGGAAAATATGGTATTAACAACGAAGATAAA
>JAZSAC010000021.1:0-4855 GCA_045601645.1 Acutalibacteraceae bacterium
GGGATATACAGAACAACAATTAGCTATGATGGCTCTGGTTAATAATTGGTATTTAAAGCTTGTTAACCCTGATAAAAGTATTGATAATGATGCAATTAACGGAATTGAGCGTAGTAAAATTAACAGTAGGTTTACAAGCGGCTCTGAATCAAGTAAGTATCTTGATGCTCGTGTTGTTGAGCACTTTGATAATATGTGTCAAGCTGCGCTAAATGATGGTATTTCATTGATTGCTGTATCATCATACAGAACCTATTCATATCAAAATTCTCTTTTTCAAAACCGTGTAAAACGCTGTGAGAATGAAGGATATTCTAAAGAGGATGCGTTGAAGGTTGCTGCAACTATTGTTGCTAAACCTGGCACCAGCGAACATCATTTAGGTCTTGCGGTGGATATAAATTCGGTTGAAGAATCATTTGAAAATACTAATGCTTTTAAATGGTTGCAGAAGAATGCAGAAAACTACGGTTTTGTTATGCGATACGCAAAAGATAAACAACATATTACTAAAATAATATATGAGCCTTGGCATTATAGATATGTAGGTGTTGAACATGCAAAGGCAATGAATCAACTTGATATGTGCTTGGAGGAGTATGTAGATTATCTATCTTCAGGCGGTATAAAGAAATAATTATATTTTTATGTTGACAAAATATAATTACTATGCTATAATCTACAAGACAATAAAGTAGGGCTTAGTCCGTCCTCACCTCAAGGTTTCGTCCTAAGAGGTCAATAGTTTCAAAACAAGTGTTTTGTATTCTTATTGCGCACGGACGTTTTATGCCCGTGCGTTTGTTATTTTTCGGAGGTGTTTAACAATCAGTAATAAGGAACTAACTATTAACGAAGAAATTAAGGAAAAGGAAGTACGAGTTATCAGTGCTGACGGATTACAGTTGGGTTTGATGTCTAGCAAAGACGCGTTAGTTAAAGCATTTGAACAGGATTTAGATCTGGTTCTTATTGCACCTAATGCTACACCGCCTGTTTGCAAGATTATGGATTACGGTAAGTATTGCTTTGAACAAACCAAACGTGAAAAGGAAGCCAAGAAAAATCAGCGTGTTGTCGATATTAAAGAAATCAGATTGGGTTTGAGTATTGATACTCATGATTTTGAAACAAAAGGCAATCATGCTAAAAAATTCATCACCGGCGGTGATAAGGTTAAAGTTTCTATACGTTTTCGCGGACGTGAACTCGGTCATCCTGAAATCGGAACTGAAATTATGGCAAGATTTGCTGAGTATTGCTCAGAAGTAGCAGTTGTTGAAAAGCCGGCAAAAATGGAAGGTCGTAATATGTTTATGTTCCTTGCTCCGAAACCGACAAAGTAAATTCAATAAATTCTCAAGGAGGAATATCAATGCCTAAGATGAAAACACATAGCGGTGCTAAGAAGCGTTTTAAACTTACTAAGCTTGGAAAGGTTAAGCGCGCACATGCTTACAAATCACACATTTTAAACAAGAAAACAACTAAGCGTAAGAGAAATCTTCGCCAAACTACTGTTTGCGACGCAACTAATGTAGTTAAGGTAAAGAAAATGATTCCTTATAAATAAGGATAACCGCTAATCAATGAAAAACGGAGGTTGCTAAAATGGCACGTATTAAAGGCGCAATTATGACGCGCAAAAGAAGAAAGAAAGTATTAAAGCTTGCCAAAGGTTATTTTGGCGCAAAGTCAAAGCTTTTTAAAACCGCCAAAGAAGCGGTTATGAAATCAGGTAATTATGCTTATATCGGCCGTCGCCTTAAAAAGAGAGATTTTCGTCGTCTTTGGATTACAAGAATTTCTGCTGCTGCTAAGGCTAACGGTATGAACTATTCAACATTTATGAATGGTTTAAAGAAGGTAGGAATAGAGCTTAATCGTAAGATGTTAGCTGAGCTTGCAGTTGCTGATGCTGTTGCATTTGCTGCGCTTGTTGAAAAGGGCAAGGCTGCATTAAGATAATTGTATATTTTTAAGAGGTGAAATTTTTGAATTTCACCTCTTATTTTTATTCTTTAAAAAAATTCACTATTTACTTGCATTGTAAAAACATATATGCTATAATTATTAATATAGAATAAAAAACAATTAATATTTATAAAATATTTTGTCAAATATGCACAAATTATACATAAAATATTTTTAAAACAATTATAAATATTAGCAAAGGGTGGTATTTATGAAACAATTCGATATTAATAATATTAAAAGTATAGCATTACTTGGTCACGGCTCATCAGGAAAGACTACGTTAGCTGATGCTTTTTTGTTTACTGCAGGTATAACTGACCGAATTGGTAAAACATCAGATGGTACTGCTGTAATGGATTTTGACGCTGAAGAAAAGAAACGCAGTGTTTCTATATCAACGTCAGTATACCAATTTGAATATAACGATAAAAAAATCAATTTAATTGATGCTCCCGGATTGTTTGATTTTGCCGGTGGTGTTAGTGAGGCACTTTCTGTTGCTGATAGTGCATTAATTGTTTTGTCAGGAAAATCGGGACTTAATATAGGTGCTCAGTTAAATTATGAGTCGGCAAGAAAATCTAAGGTTCCTGTTGCATTTTTTGTTGGTAAGCTTGATTCTTCAAGGGCGTATTTTTACCGAGTTATTTCTACACTTACCGCTCATTACGGTGCTGTTGTTTGTCCTGTTGTTATTCCTTATGTTGAAGGCGAAACAGTAGTTTCATATATTGATTTAATTTCAGATAAGGCTTATAAATTTGATGGTATTAAATATACCGAAACTGATATGCCGCAAAATGATGATATATCAAATATGCGTGATGTTATGCTTGAGGCTGTTGCCAGTGTTGATGAGTTACTTATGGAAAAGTATTTCGGAGGAGAAAGTTTTACTGCTGATGAGATTAAGGTTGCTTTGTCTAAAGGAATGGCTACGGGTGATATCTGTCCGGTATTTTCCGGTGTAAACCAAACAGGAGAAGGTGTTTCCTTAACGTTAGACATTTTATCCGATATTGCTCCTTCTGCTGTTTCTCGTGAATTTAATGTTAAAAATGGCGATGCTTTAGGTATGGAAAATTGTAATCCTACCGCACCTGCTGCAGTATATGTTTTTAAAACTATTGCTGACCCATTCGTTGGCAAATTATCCTATTTTAAGGTAATTCGCGGAAATGTAAAATCTGATATTAAACTTATTAATATGCGAACCGGTGAAGAAGAACGAGTTGGTAAAGTTATGTGGTTAAAGGCTGCAAAACAGGATGAAGCTGATGTAATCAGTGCCGGTGATATAGGTTCTGTTTCTAAGCTTGGAAATGTTAAAACGGGGGATACTTTATGTGCCGCAGGTTCTAGTGTTCAAATAATTCAACCTGAATTTCCTAAAGTATGTCTTTCTATGGCTGTTAAAGCAGTTAAAAAGGGTGATGAAGAAAAAGTTTCACAAGGATTAGCTCGTCTTACTGAAGAAGACCCAACATTATCTGTAAGCGTAGATCATGAAACAAGAGAACAAATAATTTCTGGTTTAGGTGAACAACATTTGGACGTTATTTCATCTAAGTTGCAAAATAAGTTTGGTGTTGAAGTTAAGCTTGAGGTTCCGCGTGTTGCGTATCGTGAGACAATACGTAAAAAGGTAAAAGTTCAGGGAAGGCATAAGAAACAATCAGGTGGTCACGGTCAATTCGGTGATGTATGGATTGAGTTTGAACCATGTGACAGCATTGATATGGTTTTTGAAGAAAACGTTTTTGGTGGCGCTGTACCGAAAAACTTCTTTCCTGCAGTTGAGACAGGTTTGAGGGAGTGTGTTAATAACGGTACATTGGCAGGGTATCCGTTAGTTGGTTTAAAGGCAACTTTAGTTGATGGTTCATATCACCCGGTTGATTCATCGGAAATGGCTTTTAAATTAGCTGCGGCAGTTGCCTTCAAGGCGGGAATTCCTCAGGCAAATCCGGTATTATTAGAGCCTATCGGTACTTTACAGGTAACTGTTCCGGATGATGTTATGGGTGACGTTATCGGTGATATCAATAAACGTAGAGGTAGAGTTTTAGGAATGGAGCCTGTTGAGAATAGAAGGCAAACAATTATTGCTGAGGTTCCGGTTTCTGAAATGGGAGATTTTTCTACATCTATGCGTTCTATTGCGCAAGGCAGAGCTGTATTTGATTTTAAATTTGAACGATATGAAGAAGCACCGCCTTTTGTATCTCAGAAAGTGATTTCTGAAAACGCTCAAAAATGATTATAAATAACAAACGCACCGCTTATTATAAAAGCGGTGCGTTTGCTGTAGTAATATAATTGAATTATAGTTTTAGTCTTTTTTCATTCAGGAACATGTATGTATATAGAGGTACATTAAAAAGCGAACAAAATTTTTCACACTTACACATAAAAATGTAATATATATTTTTATTACAACCAACTAAGGTTTCAAAATTACCCATACCTTTTGATAATATGATATCAGCATTTTCTATTGCTAAACGGCTTTCATTGTTGATTTTTTCTAAAACAGTACCAGCAATGCCTGTACCGTTATCAATTATATCTACTAATGTGTTTAGCCCAACATCAACGGCGTCTTCGTATATGATATCATTTAAAACGGCTTTACCGCGAACAATTACTTTAAAATTAACATCTTTATATTTAGATTTAATTAAACGTATTAGAAGTTTATCGAAAACAACCTCACCACAGTTGTCGGTGAGTAATACAATATTTTTTGCTCTTTTTAATTCTTCTTTAAATTGTAAAAAATCTTCGGTGTTAAAATTTACATTATCTGAATTTTCAATTAAAGAAAATAGATTTTCTTCAGTAATGTTTATATTAGTACCAAAATCAATATAATTAC
>JAZSAC010000022.1:0-13244 GCA_045601645.1 Acutalibacteraceae bacterium
CCGTCAATTTCAAGTCGTGCACATGCCAACTCCTCAGACAATGCTTTAAGTTCGGCCTTAACCTCTTCACAAACTTCGGCTGTCTTTTTGGCATTATCGCAATACTCTAATGCTGCAAGAATTGCTGTCATCGCCGTTGAAAGATACGGCTTGTTTCGTGCCAAATAATCAAGCTTTACATTTAGCTCTTCACTAACTTTTCTTACGTAAGCCTCGTCATCTTCAGATGACACAATGTAATCAATACCGCCCACGGTAATTCTAAACTTATTTGCCATATTCAACGCCCCTTTTCACTAATCCTTGATTTTTTCTAATCCCCTATTTGTAAAAATATTATAACACAACACACATTTCGAGTCAACACCTTAGCTCCTTGCCTTTGCCAATATTTGTCGGTATACTTTGCCGATAAATATAATAATATTATACGAGGTGAATGACGTGTTTATTGAAATTACAGATGTAACAAAAAGACTTGATGAAAACAACTGTTCAAGCATCTTAAATATCGGTATTTCAAAAGGGGAGTCGGTCTGTATATCAGGAAAAGATAAAACTTCTTTTTTAAATATTATTGCAGGAAGAATTTCTATGCCCTTAATGCGAGTTATAATTAACGAAATTCCTGCCACCATTTACAGAAAAACTGCTTTTTTATCCAAAACCACAAATTTTGCACCACATCGCACCTTGTTGGAAAACCTTTGTCTACCTTTAAAGCTTCGAGGTTTTAACCAAAAAAGCTCTGTTTTAATCGCAAAAGAACAGGCGGCAGCTTTCGGTCTGTCTGCCTTTGAAAATTTTTTTCCTTGCCAACTTAATAGCGGTGTGCTGAAACGTGCCGCCCTTGCTGAAATCGGTCTTATGGATTTTGATGTTTTACTTTTGGACGAGCCGACAACAAAACTGGACAAAGCCGACCTTCCCCTGCTTATAAGATACATAAACTCAGTTAGATTGGAAGGAAAAACCGTAATTTTAGCAACAGATGACTGCCGTCTTGCCGACCTTTTAACCGAAAGAACTATATTTATTGAATCTGTCGGCAAAGCAGTAGCACTTTCTGTTTAATCCTATACTGCACAGTACTGCAAAAGGTTTTTATGTTTGCGGTTGTAACTCTCGGTAAGGTTGGTATCTTTAATCGTCCTGTTGTTAAAAAATTTACAAATTATCATCATATTACGGTGTCTAAACATACAAAAGCGCGACGTCTGAAACGATTGCTCTCATTTTACGGTGATGAATTTGTTTTAGAAAAAGGTCTTAACCTTAAAGGAATTGTATCTTTTAACGCTTTGCCATATTATGAACAACTTTTGTTTGAACATTTTAGGCGCTATGTATTGTCAACAAACTGTCACGATATAAGAATCGGCATCTGCGACCGTAAAGGACTTTTTTTAGACCGTATTATAGACATTGTTAACCGTGCTGAAAACGTTGTTATCCAAACCGACTGTAACGCAGACGAGTTTTGCGATGAATGTTTAAGGCAGTGCGGAATCTGTCCTGATATTGTCAGCAACAAAAAATGGTTGAGCGATTGCGATTTGATTTTTTATCCCGACGGGTTAGATTCTCGCGGTATGGTTTTTGGAAAAGGTGGTTTTTCTGTTTTAAGCGACCGATTGGTTCTTCCTAAAGAGTTTGATTGTCTTTTAAAAACACATGTTGATAAAATTGTGTTGGCAGCGTTACTTTCACTGGAAAACGAAGACTTTTTACCATATCGTTTAAAATTACCCATAACTCCTAACATTTATGAAAAAGATTTTGTTTACACAGAACCGATTATATAATATAATGTAATCACACTTGTATTATATTTTTATGGAGACTGTATGGAAAAAATCCTTTTAGAAAACGGTTTGGTCGTTTCTCTTGACTACAAGCCCGATGCTCGCTCTGCTGCTGTAGGCATTTATATTGCCGGTGGAAACCGCTTTGAACCAATGAACAAAAGTGGTATCTCTCATTTTATAGAGCATATGGTTTTTAAGGGTACAACAACGCGTTCTTGCGATGATATTGCCCGCGAATCTGATATTATGGGCGGTCAGATAAACGCCTATACTGCCAAAGAATACACCTGTTTTTATTCCAGAGCTTTGACAGAGCATGTAGGAAAAACCTTAAGCCTTCTATGTGACATGCTTTGTAATCCTCTTTTTGATAAAAAAGATATTGAAACCGAAAAAAGCGTTATATTAGAAGAAATCGGTATGTACGAAGACTCTCCTGAAGATTTGTGTTCGGATATGCTGACGGCAGAGTGTTATAAAAATCAGCCTTTGGGTTTAAATATTTTAGGCACAAGAAATTCTGTTTCAAATATGTCTGAAGACGATTTAAGAAAATACATGTCAACGGTTTATGTGCCCGAACGCACCGTTGTTTCGCTTTGCGGAAATTTTAACCGCAACGAGATTCTCGACGTACTCAATAACTTCTTCGGTAAATTGAAAAATACCGCTAATCCCGTAAAATATGACAATTTAAAAATATCCGGTGGAATTGCTCTTTGTCGCCGTCCTGCTGAACAAACACAATTGTCTCTTTGCTTTAACGGTTTACCGAACCTTCACCCATTATATTATGCTTCCGCTTTTTTCTCGTCTATCGTCGGCGGTGCATCATCTTCTAAAATCAACCGCCGAATTCGTGAAGAATTGGGACTTGCCTATTCTGCATACACCTATACCGTGAGTTATTTGGGTACCGGCATTTTCGGTATTTCTTGCGGATTGGCACATAAAAATCAAGAACAATTTTTACATGAGGCTATTAAAATAGTTAAAGATTCGGTTTATAATATCACATCTGAAGAAATAGAGAGAACACGAGAACAATTTAAAGCAAGCATTGTATTGTCAAATGAAAGCTTGTCGTCTATAGCCGCCTCGGCAGGACGACAGCTATTATTAGAAAACAAATATCTCGGAATTGATGATGTTCTAAATATAATCAATTCAGTATCTGCCGATGATGTTTTTGAAGCCGCAAAGCTTATAACCGATACCTCGATTTATACTCTTTCGGTTGTCGGGGATGCTAAAGATGAGGAATATTATAAAAGAATTTTAAAAGATTGCGGTATTTAACTCAATCAACAACAAAAAAGGAGGTTGAACAGACTGTGACTAACCATTTTTTTGCCATGCTTTTCAGAATGAAATATATTGACAGGTGGGCGTTAATGCGTAACGTGAGAAAAGAGACCTTAGCCGAACACACGCTTGAAACCGCATTTATTGCACATGCATTAGCTGTTATAGAAAACAAACGCTTCGGCGGAAATTACGAACCCGAAAAAGCAGCGTTGTTTGCCCTTTTTCACGATGTTCCCGAAATCATAACAGGTGATTTACCAACACCCATAAAATATTATAATGAAGATATTAAAAACATTTATTCCGAAATTGAAAGTGCGGCTGCCGACCGCCTTATAAATCTTTTGCCTGAGGATTTGCGTTCGGATTATCAACCCCTTTTCGATATTGATGACGAAAAATACAAAAAGATAGTTAAAGCTGCAGATAAGCTTTCGGCACTTATAAAATGCCGTGATGAAATAGGAATGGGAAATAATGATTTTTCGTCTGCCGAAAAATCAACCCTTAAATCTGTCAAAAAATTAGGGTTGCCTTCAGTCGAAATATTTTTAAAAGAATTTACAGGTAGTTTTTCTCTGCCTATTGACGAACAAAAGTAATGCTTTTTCCAAAAAAGCCCCTGTTAATATATGTTATATGACCAAAAATGTTAATGTTTGTTTACTTTTATTGCAAAATTTTATAGTTTGTGTTAAAATGTAATCGTAAAAATTTTGTTTTTGATTTCTTTGTTGCGAAAGGAAATGTTTTATGATAGACGCTAAAAATTTATGTGCCGGCTGTATGAATGAAAAAGTGGCTGAGGGTAAATGTCCTATTTGTGGTTATAATCCCGACGAACCGGTAAACCCTTTGTTTTTATCACCTAATTCTGTTTTAGAAGGCCGATACATTATAGGAAAGGTTATTGAAAGCAATGGTGAAGGTGTTACATACTTAGGATATGACACCGTTACTGCGGCAACAGTAAATATTCGTGAATTTTTACCTGCCGGTCTTTGTGAACGTGATATCGATAGGTTAACCGTAGTGATGCTTTCAGGCTGTGAGTTTGTTTATAACGACTCACTTTTAAAATTCACAGAGCTTTCAAAACAATTATTTAAACTTAATGAGCTTCCTGCGTTATTTGATGTTATTGATGTACGAGAAGCCAATAATACTGCCTACCGCATAACTCGTGCTGTGGTTGGTATTTCGCTAAGAGAATTTTTAATGCGCAACGGCGGTATTTTAAAGTGGGACCAAGCCAGGTCTTTATTTGTACCGCTTATCTCGTCTATTTCGGCTCTTCACAGTGCCGGTATTATTCATAGAGGTATTTCTCCCGACACACTGATTGTCGGTAAAGACGGTAAGGTTCGTTTAAGCGGTTTTTGTATTGCTGATGTCAGAACCGCAAAAAGTCCACTAACCTCACAACTTTTCCCCGGTTTTGCCGCTGTTGAACAGTATGGTGCTGCCGGTACCCAAGGCACTTGGACCGATACATATGCGTTTGCTGCCACAATTTATCGTACTCTTGTAGGAAATCCTCCTCCCGAAGCTGTTAACCGTTTAGAAAACGATAA
Organism: Acutalibacteraceae bacterium; assembly: GCA_045601645.1. GTDB lineage: Bacteria > Bacillota > Clostridia > Oscillospirales > Acutalibacteraceae > UMGS172. The sequence goes on from JAZSAC010000022.1 coordinate 4,691, forward strand.
TATGACCATTCCTGCAAAAATTGCCAAAGAAACACCTAAATCAGTGCTTGAAACACTTGCAAACGCTTTACAGGTTTTGCCTAGCGACCGAACACCGTATATTGACGATATGCGCAAAGGTTTAACCGTCTCATCTGTACAACCTATCAACAACATCACTCCTGTTACCGTGCGCCAAAACCAAGTCAGAGAAACAAAAAGCACAAAACCTCAAGCCACAAAAAGCAAACTCAGCACAGGTAAAATGTATGGTTTGGTTGCAGGTATCGTAACAGCTGTTTTATTGTTTGTCATCGGATTTTTTGTTTTGTGGATTTTAGGCTTTTTCAGCTCTGATGATACCTCTGGCGGTACCTCAAGCAACAGCCTTTCAAATTATAGCTATCCAACTGTAAGCACCGCAAGTAAAGCGCCCGATATGGAATTTGAAGGAGATTATGCATCACTTCCCGATTATGTTGGGTCTATGTTCTCGGTTGTCAACAGTCTGCCAGATGCTACAGAAAACATAAAATTCAAAATCGTCCGCAAAGAATTCAGCGACCAATTTGCTTCAGGTCAAATCATATCTCAGGAACCAAAACCGGGTACCGTAATAGAGGTTGGTACAACCGTTGAGGTTGTTTTAAGCCTTGGACCCTACTTTACAAAAATGGATGATTTCAGCGGTCAATACTATAATGAAGCTGTTTATGAGTTGTTAAAACAGGGCTTCGATTATAATAATATTGAAAAAGAAGAACGTTATGATGACACAAAAGCTCCTGGCGCAATATTAGAAACATTGCCCAAAGCCGGTGCATCAGTTAATATCGACCAAAAAATATTTATAATTGTAAACAGTTATCAAGGCCCATCTATTCCGCCTATATCAAATAATTCTTCCTTGCCCGGCGAATCTTCTTCAGATACAAATAATTAACTAACAGTCCAAGCGCTCATGCGCTTGGACTGTTTTAAACTGTTTTCTTGACACGGGAATTTATAAATGGTATTCTTATTACATTGAAATATATGTATGGTTTTAATGGGGGATTATTTTGCCGAGATTTTTTAAAGAATCTTTTGAATCAGCGCCTTTCTTAGATGGTGACGATGCTAATCATATAATTAAGTCTCTTCGCATGAAACGAGGAGAAACTCTAACTGTTTGTGACACCAAAGGGTTTGATTATATTTGTATAATAACCGACACAAAAAACTCAATAGTTGCGCTTGAAATAAAAGAAAAAAAGCAAACCGTAACCGAACCGTCGGTATTTGTTACACTTTACCAATGTCTCCCTAAGGGAGACAAGCTTGATACTGTAGTCAAGCAGTCAGTCGAAATGGGCGTCAGTCGCATAGTCCCTGTCATATCTACAAACTGTGTTTCTCGCCCTGATTTTAATCAACCGCAAAAGAAATGCCATCGTTGGCAAAAAATTGCCGATGAGGCGGCAGGCCAATCAGGACGAGGAGTTTTGCCTCGGGTTTGTGAATGTATCACCCTAAAAGACGCCTCAAAAAATATGTCTCAAGATGATTTGGCATTGTTTTTTTATGAAGCAGGCGGTCAAAAACTGCATATTCCAAATAATATAAAAACGATTTCCTTAATTATAGGTCCCGAAGGCGGTTTTACAGAAAAAGAAGCCGAGCTATTAGTAGCCGACGGTGCTGTAGCAACCACTTTAGGTCCTAGAATCCTAAGAACAGAAACTGCACCGATTTCGGCTTTGGCAGGAATTATGCTTCTATCAAATAATATGTAATACTTTTTTCACAAAATCCCCTTTAGTGAATTTAGAGAGGAAATTAAAATGAAAGAACAATTTTTACGTTCAGCCGCTATTTACGGTGAAAACGGCATAAAAATTTTAAACAATGCTCATGTTGCGGTTTTCGGCGTCGGCGGCGTCGGCGGCTATGTTGTTGAAGCGTTGGCAAGAATAGGTGTCGGAAAAATTGATTTAATTGATAATGACACTGTTTGTGAAAGCAATTTAAACAGGCAAATTATTGCTCTTTACTCTAACATCGGTCAATATAAGGTTGATGTTGCTGCTAAACGAGTACGCGACATAAATCCCGATTGTATTGTTACTGCTCACCGATGCTTTTATTTGCCCGAAAATTCTAACAAGTTTGATTTTTCTCAATACGATTATATTGTTGATGCCGTTGATACAGTTGCCGCTAAAACAGAAATAATCTGCCGTGCTGCCACCTGTGAAACTCCCGTTATTTCGGCTATGGGTGCCGGCAACAAAACCGACCCTTGTGGTTTTCGCGTTGCCGATATTTACTCAACTAAAGGCTGTCCATTAGCAAGAGTAATGCGTTCCGTCTTAAAAAAAAGTGGAATAAAAAAACTAAAAACTGTATACTCTCCGGAGCTTCCGGTTTTTCAAAAAGACAACCCTGCAACTAAAAATATAACCGGTTCATTGCCACACGTAGTGGCTGTTGCAGGATTTATAATTGCCTCTGAGGTTATTAACGATATTTTAAAAAAAGGAATAGAAAATGCCAAGACAACTTAAAAAAAACGAGCTTGTTGAGCGCAGTATAAACAAAAAATTTCGTAAAGACATTTGGAACTGTTTTATTGCTGCTGTAAAAAACTATCAACTGATAAACGAGGGTGACCGCATTGCTGTTTGTATCTCGGGTGGCAAGGATTCTATGTTGTTAGCGATTTTAATGCGAATGCTACAACGTTACAGTGATGTTCGTTTCGAATTAGAATACATTGTAATGAACCCCGGTTATAACGAAGAAAATCTTAAAAAGATTCAGGACAACGCCTTTCTTTTAGACTTACCTGTTCATATTTTCAATACCAATATCTTTACTGTTGCTGACAGCACATCCGAATCTCCTTGCTATCTTTGTGCAAGAATGCGTCGCGGTTACCTTTATGCAAAAGCCCAAGAACTCGGTTGCAATAAAATTGCATTAGGTCACCACAAAAGTGATGTTATAGAAACAACTCTTCTCGGTATGATGTACGGTTCACAGCTTCAGGGAATGTTGCCTAAGCTGAAATCAACAAATTTTGATGGCTTAGAGCTCATTAGACCTATGTATTGTATTCTTGAAGAAAATATTATCCATTGGGTTGAATATAACGACCTTCACTTTATTCGTTGTGCCTGTAAGCTTACCGAACGTGCAGCCGTCAATGAAGATTCTTCAAAGCGACAGGAAATAAAAAGCCTTATAAAAACATTAAAAAACACTAATCCTGAGATTGAAACTAACCTCTTTAACAGCCTTCACAAATGTCATGTTGATACCTTTGTAGGATATAAACAGGATGGTGTTTTTCATTCTTTTTTAGAAAAATTTAAAGACTAAGCCTTTAGAATTTTTTGTGTGACAGCTTTTTTAGATGTCACACTTTTTTTATACCAAAATCCAAACACTAACGTTTGTATTGCTATTGAAATTATCAATCTCGATATCATATGCGTAATTTCTTTTGATATAAAATGCCCTGTCAGGCCACCTAAAACCGATATGACAAGCGGCTTTACTATCCAATTGGCAAAATCTATTTTAACCTCTGATGCTTTAAATAAATTTAAACTGCAAAGCGTTGATGTAAAACAGTTGCTTACAATCATAATAAACAAATAACCTTTTATTCCAAAATAAGGCAAAACTAAAAATACTGCCGCTATACGAAGGCATGAATCAACCAAATTATATTTAAACATATTCATTTGACCGTCAAGACCTTTTAAAAGACCTGATGCTACACTTTCAAAATACATAAAAGGTATTATGGGCGATAAAATGGCTATAATCTTTCCGACATCGCTATCATTATATACAACCTTTCCTATATCATTCGAATTAAACATAAAAGCAATAGCAATAAAAACAGAAATAGTCAAGGTTGTGCTTGTCGAACGTGACACTGTTTGTCGGATTTTTATTTTATCTTTATTAGCAACGGCATATGAAATTTCAGGCAAAAGCATTGTTGACAATGCCGTCAAAAACGAAGCAGGAAAGAACAATACAGGCAATGCCATTCCCTTTATTGCACCAAACAATTCAAGTGAACGCTCTCGGGTAGCATAAAACAGTGTCAATCTTAATGGCACCAACAAGCTTTCTGCCGTATGAAGTGCTGATGACAGATATCCCCCGCACGAAATGGGCGTTGCTATCCTCATTATTTGATGTATTGCTTTATAACAGGTCTTACCGTGAGTCAATTTGTTTATATCTCTTATATACCACATCCAAATAACTGCAAACGCAATTATTTCGGCAACAGTATCACCAAAAAGAATAGCCGAGGTGCAAAACTCTATGCCTTTTGACGCGTAACGTGATAGCAACACGTATACACTTATAATTCTAATCGCTTGTTCAAATAATTGCACAAGTGACGGCGGTAACTGTTTTCTCCGAGCAAAAAAATATCCCCTTGCACACGAAGAAAGTCCCATAAAAGGCAATGAAATGCTTAATATTTTTAATGGTAGTTCCGCCCGTATATCCTTCAACAGATAAACAGAAATCGGATTTGCCCCAAAAAAAATCACAGCCACCGACACTATTGCCACAGCTAATGTAATAAAAACCGCGGTTCGCATAATTTTTTTTACTGCTTCTCTGCCGTTTTTCATGTTTTCAGCCACTAAACGTGTTACCGCCGTTGAAATTCCCGAGGTTGCAAAGGTTGAAGCAAAAACATAAACCGAAAAAATCAGTTGATATAACCCCATGCCCTGTGCACCTATTTTTCCAGCGATATATACTCTGAAAAACATACCTGCTAAACGCAAAACAAACGATGTTAAGCCTACGACAACGGCATTTTTTAAAAACAATGAAACCTTCATAATTTAACCACCCTAATCTCTTACAAATATCTATGCCGAATATTTTAATAATAGACATATCGCGTTCTACAAATAATTACCGAATAATAATGTATTATCAGGTAAAAATAGGTTTTGAAAACAATTATAAGAAAGGACTAATAAATGACTGGTAAATATACGTCTGATGCGGCTGTAATATCTCAAATTTTAGCAACCGACATAAATTTTGACATTGTTCGCCGCAATCTCACTATAGGAGAACGCAGTGCTTCACTTTTTTTCATTGATGGTTTTATTAAAGATGAGGTTTTTGAGAAAATTCTTGAGTTTTTATATAAAATCACACCAAACGAACTAAAACACATAAAAAACATGCAGGAATTTTCACTTGTTAAAATGCCGTATGTCGAAGTTTCGTGGGAAAACAACGACCAAAAATGTGCGGTCGCAATCCTGTCAGGACAGGCAGGCATTATTATTGATGGTATTGTTGGCATGTTACTTGTCGACACACGTACCTATCCCGTTCGTTCTATTGATGAGCCCGATAAAGACCGTTCATTGCGCGGCTCAAGAGACGGATTCGTAGAAACTTTTATTTTTAATACTGCTATGATTAGACGCAGAATAAGAGACCCGAAACTTAGAATGGAATATCATCAAGTCGGCTCCTCCTCTAAGGTTGATGTAGCAATTAGCTACATTGAAGGTAAGATAGATAAATCTGTAGTACAAAAGCTTCGTAAAAGGCTAAACTCTATAAATCTTTCAGGAATTTCTATGACATCGCAGGCCTTAAGTGAGGTTTTGGTGCCATCGGCATTTTTCAATCCGTTTCCAAAGGTTCGTTTTACTGAACGACCGGATTTTGCTAGTGCTTGTCTTCTTGAAGGAAAAATTATTCTTATAATGGACAACTCACCCTCAGTAATGATTTTCCCAAACTCTATTGCAGACTTTTCGCGTGAAACCGATGACTATTATTTTCCACCGATTACAGGAACATATGTTCGCGTAATTCGGTCTCTGGTTTCAGTGCTAACCGTTATTCTCTCACCTTTAATGTTAATTTTTTTAAACAATTCTCAATATATTCCTCACTGGTTGCAATTTATTAACACAAAAGATGAATATATGGTTCCTTTCTTTTTTCAATTTTTGTTGTTAGAATTAGTTATAGACGGATTAAGACTTGCTTCCCTTAACACTCCAAACACATTATCAAGCTCTCTTGGTATTATCGGCGGCTTGATTTTAGGAGAATTTGCCGTTGAAGCCGGCTGGTTCGTTCCTGAAACAATAATTTATATGTCCTTCGTCGCAATAGCTTCGTTTGCACAACCAAGCTTCGAAATGGGCTATGCTATGAAGTTCAGCCGTATTTTTCTTCTGATTTTTTCTCAATTGTTTGATTTTTGGGGATTTTTAGGGGCGTTGACCGTAGTTTTGCTTATAGCAGGTTTTTCAAAAACCTTAAGTGGCAGGGGTTATCTATACCCAATTATTCCTTTTAATTTAAAAGATTTCTTACGAATGTTTGTAAGAACAAGTATTCGCAATCGGCAACATTAAGACTATTATTCGAAAGGAAATTTTTTATGGAAATGTTAATGGAATATCTTAACGCCTTTTGGGTGGGTGGATTTATATGTATTATCGGACAAGTTCTGATTGATAAAACAAAATTAACCCCTGCCAGAATATTAGTGTCATTTGTATGTTTTGGTGTGTTTTTAACTGCTATAGGTGTTTATGAGCCAATTGTTGAATATGCGGGTGCCGGTGCAACTGTCCCTTTAGTTGGTTTCGGTTATTCACTCGCAAAAGGCGTTCAGTTGGCGGTGGCAGAGCATGGCCTTATAGGAGCTTTAACCGGTGGTCTTACCGCCACTTCGGGCGGCATTGCCGCTGTCATTGTTTTTGGACTGCTTTCGGCAATTATATCAAAACCGCACATTAAATAATTTAATGTTTCACGTGAAACATTAAGCTGCTTCGTTGTATTGTTTCACGTGAAACATTTATTTTGCTTTTACTCTTTACAAACAGGTAATTTTTTATTATAATATTAAAGAAAACAATTAAACCCTTACCAACTGTTTGGAGGTAGAATTTTGGGCAAAATTATTGCAATTATAAACCAAAAAGGCGGCGTCGGAAAAACAACAACCGCCGTAAACCTTGCCGCAGGTATAGGTCTGCTGGGCAAAAAGGTTTTACTTATAGATGCCGACCCACAAGGCAATACCACAAGCGGATACGGTATAAGCAAACGTGGGCTTACCCTTTCCAGCTACGACCTCTTAATAACAGGAGCTCATGCAAAAGACTCTATTGTTAAGACCGACTGCAAAAACGTATCAATTATTGCGGCAAATATTGACCTTGCCGGCGCAGAGGTTGAGCTTATAAACATTCCTAAGCGTTCGCATCAACTTAAAACCGCGTTATGTCTTGTAAAAGACGAGTTTGATTACATATTTATCGATTGTCCGCCTTCTCTTGGTCTTATCACCGTTAATGCTTTAACGGCGGCAGATTCCTTTTTTGTGCCTGTACAATGCGAATATTATGCACTTGAAGGCCTTTCCCAACTGATTGCCACCGTAAAACAGGTCAAGCTCACTCATAATCCCGACCTAGAGCTCGAAGGTATATTACTAACAATGTACGACGGCAGACTCAATCTAACTCAACAGGTTGTGGAGGAATTGAAAAAACACTTTGCTAAAGAGCTTTACAAAACTGTCGTTCCGCGTGCTGTAAGGCTTTCTGAAGCACCAAGTCACGGCTGTCCTATCCAGTATTACGATGCTAAATCAAAAGGTGCTGATGCATACAACAATTTGGCAAAAGAATTTATAAAACGCAACAAACGTTAATATGGAGGTATTTATGGCTATAAAAAAAGGTCTCGGAAGAGGCTTCGACTCAATTATAGACGAAAACACTGTTGAAACCAAGCAAACTATAGAATTAAGGCTTTCGCAAATTGTTCCAAATCGAGAACAACCGAGAAAGCGTTTTGATGATGCTGCTTTGCGCGAGTTGGCAGATAGTATATCAAAACACGGTCTTATACAGCCTTTGCTTGTTCGTCCATTGAACAACGGCAACTATCAAATCGTTGCCGGCGAACGGCGTTGGCGTGCAAGCCGTCTCGCAGGGCTTGAAACAATCCCCGTTGTTATTAAAGATTTGTCAGACAACGAGGCTTGCGAATTAGCTCTTATAGAAAACCTGCAGCGTGAAGACCTAAACCCCATAGAAGAAGCGTTGGGCTATAAACAACTTATGGACTCCTTTGATATGACACAGGAGCAAATAGCAACACGCGTCGGAAAATCACGCCCCGCCATTGCTAATGCATTGCGACTTTTGGCCCTAAACAAAGACGAAATTGCCGCTTTAGAAAAAGGCGATATCTCTTCGGGACACGCTCGTGCCTTACTTGCAATACCTGACCAAAAGCTTCGTTATCAGGCTTTTGAAATGGCAAAAAACGGCGCTTCGGTTCGTGAAATTGAAAACATTTCAAAACATCAATCGCCGGGTATTGTAATGAAAAAGCCTCGTTTAAAAACCAAGGCTTACATAGAAACAGAGATTGCTCTGTCACAACAGGTCGGCCGTAAGGTTAAGATTAACGGAAAAGGAAAAGGCGGAACCTTACAAATAGAATTCTTTGACGAAGATGACCTTTTTGACCTTTAGCCATAAAAATACCG
>JAZSAC010000023.1:0-9352 GCA_045601645.1 Acutalibacteraceae bacterium
TGCAACGACTCGTAATCATCAGGGTCAATTGTTTCCATAACCTTTAGCAGCCAAGGTGCATTATCAATAACAAACACACCATTTTCAACTTTAAGTGTAAATTCACGCTTTTTATCAACAGTAAAATCCTCCATCGGTGCGGGTTCTGCTTCATATTTAACAACAGGAGGTAATTTATCAAGTTCGGATGCTATATACTTAATTACATCTTTTGTACCTTCGGCAATAGCCGCCATACACTCAAAATAGGTATACCCATTATCCTCAAAATACTTTTTGGTTTTTGCAAGTGTTTCCTCATCAGTTAAATCACACTTATTAGCTACAACTATTTGTTTACGTTGCATCAGCTCTTGGCTGAACGACTTTAGTTCATGATTGATTTTATTAAAATCATCAATCGGGTCTCTGCCCTCGCTTCCGGATACATCAATAACATGAACAAGTAAGCGACAACGCTCAACATGACGCAAAAACTCATGTCCAAGCCCTAAGCCATCACTTGCGCCCTCAATAATACCGGGGATATCAGCCATAACAAACGATTTACCTTCATCAATCCTAACAACACCGAGAGTCGGCACCAAGGTAGTAAAATGGTAGTTTGCGATTTTAGGCTTTGCCTCGCTGACAACAGAAATAAAAGTAGATTTTCCAACATTAGGAAACCCTATAAGTCCAACATCCGCCAATAGCTTGAGCTCAAGCGTTACATCATATTCTTCACCCGGAATACCCGGTTTAGCAAATCTCGGAACTTGGCGTGTTGCAGTAGAAAAATGGCAATTACCCCAACCGCCTTTTCCACCTTTAGCCACAACAACAGGCTCATCATCAGAAATATCGGCAATTATTCTGCCTGTTTCGGCATCTTTAACTAAGGTGCCTCTCGGTACATACAACACTAAATCCGAAGCAGATTTACCATTGCAACGCGAAGCACCGCCCGGCTGACCGTTTTCAGCAAAATATTTCCTTTTATATCTAAAATCAGCAAGTGTTGAAAGATTATCGTCAACCTTAAAAACAACATTGCCTCCCCTACCACCGTCACCGCCGTCAGGGCCACCTGCCGCAACATATTTTTCTCGATGGAACGAAACTTTTCCGTTACCTCCGTCACCGGCCTTTATGTGAATATTTGCAATATCTACAAACATATACTTCTCCATTTAAAATATATTTTAAGAAAAAAACCCGGGAAAACCCGGGTTAAAAAATAACTTTTACTGTTCAACTGCGTATATGCTGACCTTCTTACGGTCACGTCCCATACGCTCAAACTTTACCTTTCCGTCAATAAGGGCAAAAAGTGTATCGTCAGAACCTTTTCCTACATTTTCACCGGCGTGAATGTGGGTTCCTCTCTGACGGACTATAATATTTCCGGCAAGTACAAACTGACCGTCTGCTCTCTTAACACCGAGACGCTTTGCTTCGCTGTCACGACCGTTCTTTGTAGAGCCAACACCCTTTTTATGAGCAAAAAGCTGAATGTTTAGTTTTAACATAGTTACACCTCCGAATAAACTTTAATGTAGTTTCGATATTGTTTTGAAAGTTCTTTTGCATGTAGCAGAAAACCCTGAAGGGTTATCTGCGAGTCTTCGAATAACGATTTTAGTTCTATTTTCATAAAACCGTCCCCAACCTTTGCGTTAACGTCGGCACCGATAACCTCAATAAGAGTATTAGCAGTTAAATATGCTGCAGAAGATACCGCAGAACATACTATCTTGCCTTCGTTATCATTTACAGATGAGGTACTGTGACCGGTTATTTCAAAACCTGTTATCACACCATCATAACCGAAAAACTTAATTTTGGTCATATAATAACTCAGCCGATTGAATTGATTTGAACCTTGGTGTACGGCTGTCTGTGACCCATTTTGCGAGATGACGATTTCTTAGGCTTGTAGGTGAAAACGGTAATTTTCTTGCCTTTGCCGTTTTTAAGAACAACACCTTCAACCTTTGCGTCAACATAAGGAGTACCTACCTTAAGCTCCCCATTGTCATCGCAAACTGCAATAACCTTATCGAATACTACAGTTTCTTCTGCGGCTACGTTAAGCTTCTCAATAAAAACGATATCTCCGTTTTGAACACGATACTGCTTACCGCCGGTTTCTATAATCGCGTACATATTTGGCACCTGCCTTAATTTAAGACTCGCTACGGTGGGTGGGATAAACCACTTGATACCCACAATATGCGGCTTTAATACTTTACCACAAACATATAAAAAAGTCAAGTTCTTTTTTTACTTCTATTTTAACTTTTTATACTCGATTATTTTATATTTTAATTTTCTATTTTGTTAAAGTTCCTCCGTCTGTTTTTAATAATAAAAGTATTTGTTCTTCTTCTAAATTACTGACATTTACATACACCAATAAATCTTCCCCATTTAAGCCCTTACAAGCAAATTCATAACAATGCTTTTCTTGGTTGCCGTCGGTCGGAATTATAACACGCCGAACACTTTGTACGGTTAATGTTTTCGACAACTTTTCCTGTGCCTGTTCTATACTATATTTCGGTGTAGAAATAGTTCTTGTATAATGATTTGCAAGATACCCTCCGGCCTCAAGCAATACAACCTCTCCGTTATCTAGTGAAACCCCAACCTTTATTAAATCGGGATAACAAACAGTTGCACCTTCCTTATGTGCAAAGTTTATGGTACAAACCCCTTCATCTGCAAAGTAATAATTTTCTATAAAATTAGTGCCAGACGCTTTTTTTAAATATTCCTTTGCTATTTCTACCGCTTGATTATATGAGTACGTTTGTTCTTTAATCTCACGAAATTTTCTCATATAAATAACAAATCCGCCCTGTTTTGTAATTGAAAAGCTTGTATTACCATCGGTAAAATTATAGCATGGTACATTCCCTGCAGTGTCCTCCTCACGCTTAAAATCAGCAAGACTTATTCCTAATATTTTTTCTGCTTTTATTATAGCTTCATCAACCGATAATTCCTCTGTACCTTTAAGCATCTTCATATCTTTACTTAACATATGGTCAGAAAACGGACCGTCATATATCAAAGACGGATAATCAATTAAAAGCTCTTCAAGACCTTCTAGTTTAGTTGAAAAATCATCGCTTACCGATGACTCAATTTCATCAGTTATATCTCCTGACCAGTTGCCGTTTTCTTCATATTCGGTACATATATTATTTACGGTTGTGCTTACCGATGCAGTTGCATTAGAAAGCTTATAGAGTAGTTCGCGTTCGTTATCATCAATACTACCCCCTTGGATAACTTTTTTTGAAAGATACAGCGGATAATCACCGACCTGAGAAAGCAGCTTATTTACATTTTCAAGTTCTTGCCCATGATATGACAACTGCGAAAGAGAATTTTTTGCAACTGTTGACTCAGCACAAAGCTCCACTGCCAAATTATTCAGTTGCGTTGCCGAAGAAGCATATAAGCATTTTTGTAACGCTACACTAATGTTATATAAACTACCGTCAAGTTCACTTAAATTCATACTATAAGCATTTGACCGTTCAGTCTCTAACCTTTCTATTTTGTTATTTGTAATAACACAAAATCCGACGATGGCTATTGTAGCCACTGCAAGAAAGCTAAATATTCTGACAGTTGTTCTTTTTTTCATATGCATAAAATCACCTATTTTTTATTTTTCAGGATTATTTTACCACAAATTTTGTCAAATATTTATTTACACACAAAAGAGTTTAATACACAAAAAGATATTGTAATAAAGAGTAATGTATAGTATAATATAGATAACTATTATAAACGGCAACTAATTTTGTTGCTCTTCAACGGGGGCATATATTTGCAATCCAACATATATTTTGATAACAGCGCTACAACCAAGCCTTGTGACAGCACAATAACTGCTGTAAACAATGCTCTTTCAAATGTTTGGGGTAATCCTTCATCTTTACATAGATTGGGTATTGAATCCGAATGTATTATAAATGATACACGACGTTCTGTTGCAGAGCTTTTGTCTTGCAAATCTGAGCAAATTTTTTTCACAGGCAGCGGCACAGAAGCAAATAATCTTGCCATTATCGGTACGGCAAACTCTATGAAACGTCGCGGAAACAAAATCATCACCACAACAATAGAACACCCATCTGTATTAAACACATGTCATTTTTTAGAGAATGAGGGTTTTAATGTTGTGTATGTAAAGCCTCACACCGATGGTCTCATTCATGCCGAAGATATTTTAAACAATATAGATGACCAAACAATTTTGGTTTCGGTTATGTTAGTTAACAACGAAACAGGTTGTATCTTGCCTGTGAGTGAAATCGCTAACAACATACATCAACAAGGTTTAAAGCCATTAATCCATACCGACTGTGTGCAGGCCTTTGGGAAAATCCCCTTAGATATTGAGGATTTAGGGGTGGACCTTTTATCTGCAAGCGGTCATAAAATTCACGGTCCTAAAGGCATTGGTATTCTTTATAAATCACCAAAAGTAAATTTAAAACCGATTATTTTCGGTGGCAATCAAGAAAAAGGGTTGCGTTCAGGCACAGAGCCTGTGCCTTTGATAGCGGGTTTAAATGGTGCTATAAGTGAATTAAATATAACCGAAAATTTTAAGCACATATCAGACTTATACCAATATGCTATCTCTAAATTGCAAAATATTGACGATGTAACTATAAATTCACCCAAAAACAACTACCTTCCCTACATTGTTAATTTTTCCGTAATAGGATATCGTTCCGAAACACTATTACACTTTTTGGAAGAACAGAATATTTTTGTATCAAGCGGCAGTGCATGTTCAAAAGGTAAAGGCAGCTACGTTTTAAATGAGGTAGGCTTTTCAAAAGATAGAATTGATAGTGCATTGCGTATCAGTTTTTCAAGATACAATACTAAAGACGAAATTAACGAATTTTATTTAGCTATAAAAAATGCTCAAAACAATTTAAGGAAAAAACACAAATGAAAGAAATAATACTTATAAAAAACGGTGAATTGGCATTAAAAGGTCTTAACCGTTCAAGCTTTGAAGATATACTTGTAAAAAATTTAAAACACCGCCTTAAAAAGTGCGGAAGCTGTTCTATTACTAAATCACAGTCAACTATAATGATTGAACCATTAGATGAAAGCTTCGACTTTAAAGCCGCATTAAAAGCTACCGAAAAGGTATTTGGTATAGCTGCTTTTTCCAAAGCGGTTGCTGTCGGTAAAACAATGGATGAAATTATTGATTTTGGTGTGCCCTACCTTGAAAGAGCACTTAAAAATATAAAAACCTTTAAGGTAGAATCTAAACGCTCCGATAAAAAATTTCCTTTAGGTTCTCTTGAAATTAGTTCAAAATTCGGTGGCAAACTGCTTGAAAAATATCCACACTTAACTGTTGATGTTCATAATCCCGAAGCCGTTGTGGTGGTTGAAGTTCGTGACAAATATGCATATATACGTTGTGGTCAGCTTAAGGGTGCCGGTGGTATGCCTGTCGGCACAGGAGGCAGAGCAGAAATTTTAATTTCTGGCGGTATTGACAGTCCTGTTGCCGCTTGGATGATGGCTAAACGAGGTATTCAGTTATCTGCGATTCATTTTGCAAGTCCTCCTTATACCAGTCAACGTGCAGAAATGAAGGTACATAAATTATTATCACAGGTTTCAAAGTACAGCGGTCCTATTGCTTTAACTACTATTCCTTTTACTGAAATTCAAGAGCAAATCTCCGAAAAGTGCCGCGAAGAATATTTCACCCTTATTATGCGACGTTTCATGATGAGAATAGCTGAAAAACAGGCAAAGAAAGACAATTGTATTGCCCTTGTAACAGGAGAAAGCGTTGGACAGGTTGCAAGCCAAACCTTACCTGCACTTAATGTAACCAACAGCGTTGTACAAATGCCTGTGCTTCGCCCCTTAATCGGAATGGATAAAGACGAAATTATTGATATTTCAAGAAAAATAGAAACCTTTGATATTTCGATTGAGCCGTTTGAGGATTGCTGTACGGTCTTTACGCCTAAACACCCAAAAACAAGACCGGAACTATCTAAATGCATAGAAGCTGAATCGACACTTGATATAGATGGTTTGGTTGAAAGAGCCTTGGCAGGTGCTAGGTTCAAAATAATTGATTAACTCGGAGATTCGTATGAAATCAGAAATAATTGCAGTTGGTACCGAGCTTTTACTTGGAAATATACTTAATACAAATGCTCAATTTCTTGCCGACGAACTTGCTTTACTAGGCTTTGATATGTATTATCAATCAGTTGTTGGTGATAATTTTTTAAGAGTTAAGGAATGTATCACAACCGCTGTCAACAGAAGTGATATTGTAGTTATAACCGGTGGATTAGGCCCCACCCCAGACGACCTTTCAAAAGAAGCTGCCGCCGCCGCATTGGGACTTGAATTATACGAAGATGAAGAATGTCTTAAAACAATAGCAAGCTATTTTGCTAAAACAGGAAGAAAAATGTGTTCTTCCAATCGCAAGCAGGCACTTTTTCCTAAAGAGCGATGTGTAATCTTCCCCAACTCTAACGGAACTGCACCGGGTTGTGCTATGACTGCAAAAAACGGCAGTATCGTAATTTTAATGCCCGGTGTTCCCTATGAAATGAAACAAATGTTTTGTAATCACGTAAAACCTTTTTTATTAAAAAGAAGCTCTCGTACCATCGTTTCAAAAAATATTCTTGTTTCGGGGTTAGGCGAATCCCTATTAGCCTCGATAGCACAAAAATATATCGAACAATCCGACCCCACCGTATCACCTTATTGCAAACCGGGCCTTGTGACTTTAAGGGTGACTTCCGCCGCAGATACAATTGAAGTCGCAACAAACAAATGCAACAAAACAGTTAACGAGCTTTGTTACCTTTTAGGCAAAAATGTTTGTGGAGTTGATGAAGGCAGTCTTGAACAAATTGTTGTAAATCTGCTTCATGAAAAGAAACTCACGATAGCCACTGCCGAATCGTGTACTGCAGGTAAAATTTCTGCTGCTATCACTTCGGTACCCGGTTCATCTGAAGTGTTTAATTTCGGTGCTTCTACATATTCAAATCAAATGAAACAAAAACTTTTGGGTGTAAAAGCACAAACCCTGAAATGCTTTGGTGCGGTAAGTGCAGAAACCGCCTGTCAAATGGCACAAGGCATAAGGCTTTATGCTAATGCAGATATCGGTCTTGCAGTAACAGGCGTTGCAGGACCGGGACAAAGTGAAAACAAACCTGCCGGTTTAGTTTATATTGCACTCAGTGATAATAAACATAATTGGGTATTAAAATTGGTTGTAGGCCATGCTCAAAGCGACCGAGAAAGAGTACGTAATAATGCAACTGCTGTTTCGCTTGACCTTATAAGGAGATACCTTACATACTTGCCTGACACAATGAGTGGTTATACCGATATTGATTCACCTGTTATAATAGACCCCGAACAATTTGCATTAAGTGAAATTAGAACTTGAAATCAGCATTAACGTTAGGAGAATAAAATGAATAACGAAAACAAAAACACTACACAAGAAACAAATGATACTAAAAATAAAATAGCAAAAAAACGTAAAAAGAACCTTTATGTTCCCGATGAAGAAATTTTAGCTTATATAAAAGCACAAAAAGAAACTAATACAACTGATAATGAAGATGTCATCGCAGATGATACAGTCAATACAGAAGCTGTTGAAATCAAAGAAATTTCTAACCAAGTCAACATTGAAGGCACCGTTTCTTTAGATGAAAACAACAATGCAAACTCTTCTGCCGATGTTACCAAACCAACTAAATCAGTTTTTTTTATAAAAGCACTGACGTATTTGAAGAAAATTTTACCAAATAAAACCGATATTCCGAAAACAATTGCAATAAAAATCACATCAATGGTTTTAGCCGTTGCAATTGTTGCTTCTGCTGTATACCTTACTATGTATTTTATTGATATAAGGCAACAGGATTCCATAATATCCGAAACACGTCAAACATATGAACTTAACCGTAATGATTATACCTATAACGAGGATAATCAATTTTCAAAATTTGATACTCTAAAGACTCAAAACCCTGATGTTGTCGGCTGGATAACTATTCCGAACACCGAGGTAGATAATCCTGTTTATCAAACCAATGACAATCAATATTATGTGACTCATGATATGAACAAAGAAAACAATAGTTATGGTGCAATATTCCTCGATTACCGTAGCAATATCAACCCTGTTTCACTTACACAAAATCAGATAATATATGGTCACAACATGCGCTACGGTGCTATGTTCGGAACCTTAAAAAATTACCGTAATATTGATTTTTACAAGCAAAATCCCATTATTATGTTTGATTCTCTTTATGAAAAAAGAGTTTATAAGATATTTGCAATTATGATAGTCAATGATACGGAAGACGATACCTTTGGTTACTCTTACAGTCCATACCGTCCGTTGTTCACTAGTCAAAACGACTTTATGCAATGGATTGACCACAGCCGTCAAAGAAGCCTTTTTGATATCAATGTTGATGTCAAACCACAGGACGAAATAATAACTCTCTCAACCTGTTGCTACGATTATGAAAATGCACGATTTGTTCTTTTAGGAAGGCTTGTGCGTGACGGTGAGCAAGAAACGGTCAATACAGCCGATGCTGTTATCAACACCGATGTTATTTATTCTAAGAAATATTACAATAAAAAAGGTTTAACAGTGCCTGTACTAAATTAAAAGTTAAGGAGACTCTTATGTCAAAAGACGTAAAAATTGAAGTAATTTACTTTAAAAGCAGTAATGACATTTCAATAGAATTTGGGCTTCATGGGGATTATCCCGTGAGGTTGCTTACGTCTGTGTGTAACGATATCACTTCCCTTTTTCGTAGTTTAAAACGTGCCGTTTCAAGAAGTGAAATTATCGTGTTGGTAGGCGGTTATGTTGGTGATGAATATCTCCCCTCACTTGTTGCAAAAGCCATTGGAAAGTCTTGTGTTGAACCTGATTATCATGCCTTAAACATTATTTCCAGAGAAAAATACATAATTCCAGAAGGTGCTGTTCCGCTTTGTTCTTCACGCAAACTATTTGGCGGTTTTTTAATAGAAAGCGGTCCTCAAACAATAATCAGTTTAACCGATGATAAAAAGATACGTCTAGAAATAGTTAATAATTTTATCGTTAACTACATAACCGAGCATTATCGTGTATTTAATGTCGCAAACCCTATTGATAATAATTCCCAAGACTCTGACATAGAAACCGAATCCATTAACAATAAAGAAGATGAAAAAGCTTCAACAAATTTTTCTCTTTCGGAAAACGAAAGCATTTTTAACGAAAATTCTTCAATCAATAATG
>JAZSAC010000024.1:0-1774 GCA_045601645.1 Acutalibacteraceae bacterium
CATCATGATATTTTTTACGACATTCAGGGCAACCGATAGAATTTATATTTAATGATAAATTTTTAATTCCTAAATTTTTCAAAACACTGTTTGCTAACAAAATCATCTCTGCATCGGCAGCCGAATCTGAAGCACCGAACATTTCAGCTCCAAATTGATGGAACTCGCGCAATCTTCCGGCTTGAGGCTTTTCGTATCTATAGCAGCCACCGATATAACAAGCTTTTATAGGTAGGGTTTCGTTAATCATTCCATGTTCAATAACAGAACGAACAACACCTGCCGTAAGCTCTGGACGTAGAGTAATTGAACGCTCACCTTTATCAAAAAATGTATACATTTCTTTTTGAACGACATCTGTCGTTTCACCCACATTTTTAGTAAATACCTCTGTATATTCAAAAACCGGCACTCTGATTTCATTAAAACCAAAAAGTTCAGCCGTTTCTAACATTTTTTTCTCAACAAACTGCCATTTGTAACTTTGGTTTGGCAACACATCAGCAGTTCCCTTTATAGCGGTATTATATTTTGCCATATCTATCATTCCTTTAACACAAATTCCTCACCATTCGGCGAGGAATAAAATTTCGATATTTATAATTAACATTAATTATTGTGAACAATTTCTCTCCAATCCAAATCTCCGCGTTCAAGACCGTGGATTAGCATTTCTGCCGTTGCAATATTTGTAGCAACCGGAATATTATGAACGTCACAAAGTCTTATAATAACATTTTCATCAGGTTCATTAGATTCTGCATTTATCATGGGGTCTCTGAAAAGAAGAACCATATCAATCTCATCACACCCGATTCTAGATGCAATCTGCTGTGCTCCACCCTGTGAACCGCTTAAAAATTTAACAATTTCAAGACTTGTCGCTTCTGCAACCAACTTTCCAGTAGTACCGGTAGCTAGAAGATTATGTCTGCTTAAAATGCCACAATAGGCAATACAAAATTGTACCATAAGTTCCTTTTTTGCATCATGAGCTATTAAAGCAATATTCATAAACCAGCCCTCATCTTTTATATAATTTTTTTAATATTTACAAGTGAAACATTATTGCCATCAATTCTCGAAGCTATCCTAAAAATTGCTGCTGCAGCCGTTCCTAAAACTAATGGTCTGTTTGCACTGATAGTAACCTTAGCATCTTCAGGTACAATACCTATAAGTCTTGCACAACTTTCATCAACGATATTATCAACGTTATTTAAAGTCCCATCCATTTCATGTGTTCTAAAGCGGTTAATAATCAACCTACAATTAATACCTAAGCGGTAAAGTTCAGAACACAAAACACCTGTATTCCTTATCGCAATTTTATCAGTTGATACAACAGCAATATATTGTGCAGACGAGCCGATTTTTGAAACAGTATCAGAAGATAATTGCCCTTTTGTATCAACAATAACATAATCATATATCTTATTCATGCTTTCGGTTAATTCACCCAGCGCCGTTAAATCTAACGGTGTCGCTCTAAGAGGCGACGGAATAACAAAAACATTATTTAAAGACGGAACCTTAATAATTGCATCATCTACAACACAATTGCCGCAAACAACGTCAGAAATATCAAAAACAGTTTCCACATTCACCGAAAGCATAGTATCAAGACAACGAGCACCCTCATCAGCATCAATTAATAATACCGATTTTCCTGCTCTTGATAAAGCAGTAGCAAGACCGATAGTAATTGTGGATTTGCCACTACCACCTTTTGATGAAATTAAAACAATAGTTTTACCCACTCTATACACCTTAC
>JAZSAC010000025.1:0-2324 GCA_045601645.1 Acutalibacteraceae bacterium
AATATAAAGATATTCTTGATAACATAATTTATCAAGGCTTAAGTGTTAGACAGAAAAAAATTTTTCGCAAGGAGAAAACAAATGAAAAACCCTTATGAAGTGTTAGGTGTTAATCGCGATGCTACAGATGAGCAGGTTAAAGCAGCTTATCGTGATAAAGCAAGAAAATACCACCCGGATAATTTTCAGGATAATCCTGCGGCTGCTGAAATGGCAACCGAAAAAATGCAGGAAATAAATGAGGCATATGATAAAATTATCAGTAGCCGAAAGCACAATGGTAATGCTAAAAATGCACGTCAATCGAATAATTGGGGTGCAGGTTATCAAAGCAGCAATTCTAATTTTAATGATGTTCGTCAGATGATAAATGTAGGAAAATTTGAAGAGGCACAAGAAATACTTGATGGTGTGGCTCCCGAAAACAGAGACGCTGAATGGTATTTTCTTAACGGTGTGGTTCTTTATCGCAGAGGTTGGTTTGATGCGGCTTTTACCAGTATGTCTGCTGCTTGCAGAATGGACCCAAACAACCCGGAATATGCTGAAGCCTTAAATCGTATGCAACGAAGCCGAAACGGATACACCTCTTATACAGGCGGTGGTATGGGCAATGGTGCAAACGGTGAATGTACGCCGTGTGATTGCTGTATGGGATTAATGTGTGCAGACATGTGCTGCGATTGTATGTAAAACATTATGAAGAATACTATTAAGCTTACTTGCTGTGGTATAATTTCAGCATTAGCTGTTGTACTTATGTTGGCAACCAATATTCCGATAATGCTTTATACAGTACCTGCTGCGACGGGAATATTATTTATGATTCCTGCTATTGAATTTTCAACTAAATGGGCATGGTTATGTTATATTGTAACCTGTATAATTTCATTTGTTTTTCCTGTTGAGCGTGAGGCATTTGTAGTTTTTATTGGCTTTTTTGGATATTATCCAATAGTTAAACTTTTGACTGAACGATTTATAAAAAAAACATGGATTTTAAAAATTATCAAATTCATCATTTTTAATATTGCAATTATAGGTTGCTATTTAGTAGTAATTTATGTATTAGGTATCAATCCGCTGCAAAATGATGCCTTTAGCTTTAAGACAATTGCTGTTATTTTGCTGTTAGCAGGAAATATTGCTTTTGCTATATATGATTATGCATTAACAAAACTTATTATATTGTATTTTGTTAAGTTACGCAAAGTTGTCAGAAAATCACTTGGGATAAAAGGTAAACATTAAAACACGGCAGTATTACATCGGTGGTAATACTGCCGTGTTTTTTATATAGGCATTATAATATATTATTTTGAGGTATCAGCAGTTGGCTGTTCTGTAGTACCAGTAACACAATCAGTCTCAAAAGAGGGCAGTGTGCTTGATTTTAAATCTGCTACAGTATTAGGTTCTGTCGTAACCGGTGCTTTCTTTTTAGCAGCTTTTTTAATGAATATGTAAGCTATCAAAAATCCTACTCCGAAAAGAAGAACAACGCCATTTCTTATAAGAATATTGATTCTAAGGCGTGATACAAATGTTGATATAACACTCATCAGTTCACTGTCTAAATTTAATAGTGTTTCCAAATTAGTAAGTAGTAGTAAAAACACAAAGGTTATCCCCGAAAAAACAGATGCTATAAAATGGTTAATGGCTAACCATTTAAAGCCTTTGAATTCAAAGAGGCGACACACAAAAATTAAACCCGAAATAAGTGCTATAATACAAACAATAGGTAAAATGACGGTTGTAATGTTATTTGCGGCATTTATAAGATTAGTGAACAACTTATTGCTTTCATTTTCTAAATTCTGTGTGATTTGGGCAGGTGTAGGTAGTGCTTGTATAATATTTTCACTTTCCTGTTCAAGCATTTCTGTTATTGCGTTTTCAACCTCAGCATCCGACATTTCATTTTCAGAGGGTTTAAGCTCTTGTACTATTTCAACTATTTCGTCAAGGTTTTTGTTGACGATTTTTTTAAGACTATCTGCATCAAGTAGCAATGCTTCTTCTTTTCCGCCTAAAGCGTTAGTTAAGTCGGTTGCGTATAAAGTCACAACCTCTTTGGCGGCAGAGGAAGACATAATTGCATCTATGGTTTCAGCATCGAGCTGTGAATTTTCTGAATCGATTTGTAGCTGTTCTGAAAAATCAATATTTGTAACGACAGCTGCTATTTGTTCGGGTTTAAGCAGTGATAATGCCGAAAAGCTTATTGTTGAAAGAATAAGTAAAAGCACCAAAACAACGCTTAAAAAAGCAGAAACGATAATACCTAAAATATTTAATACCCTCTTAGATGAGTTCATCAA
>JAZSAC010000026.1:0-1862 GCA_045601645.1 Acutalibacteraceae bacterium
AGAGATGATTTTGTTAGCAAACAGTGTTTTGAAAAATTTAGGAATTAAAAATTTATCATTAAATATAAATTCTATCGGTTGCCCTGAATGTCGTAAAAAATATCATGATGGTTTAAAGAAATATTTCAATTCATATACTGACAATCTGTGTGATACATGTAAGGATAGGTTAAATCGCAATCCTATGCGTATCCTTGACTGTAAGTCGGATGTTTGCGGTGAGATTGCATCAAAAGCTCCTATTATGCTTGATTTTCTTTGTGATGAATGCAATGAGCATTTTGAAGGTGTGAAGAAACATCTTAATTCAGCAAAACTTGATTTTAAGGTAAATCCAAAAATAGTCAGAGGTTTAGATTATTATACAAAAACAGTTTTTGAATTTATCTCCGGAGAAATAGGTGCTCAAGCAACCGTTTGCGGCGGTGGACGTTATGATGAACTTGTAGGTCAAATGGGCGGTCCAAAGGTATCCTCTTTAGGATTTGCTATGGGAATTGAACGTCTGCTTATGGTTATGGAAAAGCAAGGCTGTGAGTTTCCTATGCCTAAAAAAACTGATATTTATATTGGTGCTATGGGTGAGAACGCTAAAATTAAAGCAACCGAACTGTGTATGTTATTACGTGATGAAGGTTTTGTTGCTGTTACCGATGTTACGGGTCGTTCTGTTAAGGCACAAATGAAATATGCTGATAAAATAGGCGCAGTTTTCAGCACAGTTATAGGTGATGATGAATTAGAAAAAGGCAAATGTTTTATTAAAAATATGATTAACGGGGAACAGCAAGAGGTTTCTGTTGATGAAGGTATTGTTTCTTGTTTGTATGATTTTCATATAGATAAAATGTTGTCGGATGTTTCTGCTGCAACAACCGATTTTGAATCGGATATCGACTTGTTGAAGGGTAATATTAGATAAAAAAAGGCTGCGACGAAATGTTTCGTCGCAGCCTTTAAAATATGTTTTAGGTAAAAAAAGATTAATATTTGTGTTTTTATTTTAATAATTCAATAAAATGTTTTTGCTCGTCCTTAGATAATTCGCGAAATTTATTGATTATTTCAAGTTCTACATCATTTACTGTGATTGTGTATTCATCAGCGAATGCGTTATGTGTAGTGCTAACATCATCTATGTCGGTAATATATTGAGAACTATTTGCCACCTTGATATTTTTTCCTGGATTTTTTATATTGTTAATTTGTACGTAGTCAACAGGTTCGCTTACTATAGAATCAGTAGAAACATTTAATATATCACTGAGCTTTTTTAAAATAGATATAGGAACTTTAGTTGTGGTTTCATATCGTGCATATGTTGTACGTTTGATTCCGAGTCTCTCGGCAATTTCCTCTTGAGTGATATTCATTTTTTTTCTATAAAGTCTTAAATTTGTGGCAACATTAGTTCTTTTTATTTCTTTACCCATAAAGCACCTCTAAAACTTTTAATAAATACTTGACTTGATTGGAATAAATTGATATAATTTCATAGTCAATGCTGAAGTGGCTCAGTTGGTAGAGCAGCTGATTCGTAATCAGCAGATCGTGGGTTCGAGTCCCATCTTCAGCTCCAAAAGGTCACACCGGCTTAGGTGTGGCCTTTAAATTGTTTCGCCCAATAGTCCGTTTGTTGCATTTATCAGAACTTTCATAGGGCTGTCTAAAAAATTATTTTTAACGGTTTCGGCACTATCATTATCAGGCACTAATAGGGTGATTGATGCTAACACCATGTTTTTTTCCATAACACTACATGTAACATAAAAACCGTTTTCACAGGCTTGTTTTTCAAATTTGTGTTCACGCTCGTTTTTTATACGATTGATAACACTTTGTGCAATTTCAAGAGAACGTTC
>JAZSAC010000027.1:0-8900 GCA_045601645.1 Acutalibacteraceae bacterium
TGCAACTACCGAAAACATTAACTATACTTTATATAAATTTGATGAAGAAGATAAAGTAAGTGCAACAGGCACTATTTCGTATTATGACTATGTAAGAAACAGTGCTATCAAGATTTTAAGACAATATGCCCTACTTGATGCTAAAATCAAAGCTGAAAATTTAACGGTTGATGCAAATATAATTGAAAATGCAAAAGTACAAGCGTCATATTATTGGAATGTCGGTTGCGATGCCAACACATACCAATATTATGCTTCTTACGGAGCTGACCCATCGTCATACTATAAGCCCTATAACACCACATTTGAAAAAAACGGAGTTGCTTATTCCACATATGAAAAATATATGGTGAATGAATACACCTACAACTTCTATTTTGAACATCTTTATGGTGAAGGCGGAAAATTAGAAATTCCTAAAAATGAGATTACCTCTTACATGAACGAGCATCTGGCAATCGGTGATACATTGTATGTGTCATGGAAAGATAATGACAACAAAGATTTATCGGACGAAAAAAAGGCAGAGTTAAAGGGCAAACTTGAAGCCTATGCCAACCGTATTAACGACGGCGAAGCTTTTGATATTATCTACAAAGAGTATCAAAAGGAAAACAGCGAAACAAACAACCAGAGTTCAAGCAATTCTTCAACCACATCATCTGAAGCAGTATCCTCTACCGAGTCAACTGCGTCAGGCACCTCTTCCGACAGCACCTCCTCCGAAGAAAAAGAGTGGACTCCCGAAACCTATACCACGATGTTTGGTGATAGTGAAACCGATTATGACGATAAGCTTTTTGCAGATGTTAAAAAAATAGAAATCGGAAAGGCCGCGGTCATTGCCGACTCAGACAATTCTAGATATGTGCTTATTTGTCGCGGAGATATATTGAAAGAGGATTATTGGTACAAAAACATCAACACATCAATTCGTTTTGACCTTAAAAATGACGAATTTGTAAAAGCTCTTGATGCTGAAGCTGCCACATTAAGTCTTACAGAAGACAAACATGCAACCGAACCATTTGACGTTAAAGATATCAAGTTTTCTTAATCCGAAATAAATATTAAAACAACTCCGGTCAAATGCCGACATTTTATAAGTAAGGCAATTTTTGTTTGGGGTTGTTTTTTTATATAAATCATTGTCAAGAATAAATATTATACCGCCTTTAGCATAACAGTAAGGAGATTTTTATGACCAATTTAACTGAAAACAACGGCTTTTCATATTCATTTGTAAAAAATAACCGTTTTAAAACCACACTGATTTCAATAGGCTTTTATTCCCCGTTAGACAACAACTCCGCCGCCAATGCACTTGCCTGTGCACTTATGAAAAGCGGCACAGAAAAACTGCCTGACACATATTCATTTAATCGACATTTGGCACATCTTTATGGTGCCGGCGTTTCATCATCTGCCATAAAAGCAGGTGACCTACAGGAGCTAAGAATATCTATCACCGTAAACGACGACCGTTACAGTCTCAACTCAGAAAAAACAGTTGCTGCAGCAGGTGACTTACTATGCGATATGGTTTTCAGCCGTTTTTTATCTAAAACAGATTATCCTGATGAAGCTGTATTGCGTGAAAAACGTTTACTCTGTGAAAAAATAAATAGCAAAATAAACGATAAACGCATTTTTGCACGAAACCGTTGTGAAGAAATAATGTGTAACAACGAGCCATATGGGATTTCACCCGACGGCACAGTAGAAAGTGTTACAAAACTTAACATTCATGACGTTACTAATGCTGTTGAACGATTAATAAGAACATCATTTATATCTGTTTTGGTAATAGGCAGTCAAGAACCGATTGAATTTATAGAAAAATTCACTAAATATCTTAATTTGTCAGACCGCCATTATTCACCACTGCCGACTGATATAACCCTGCCTGCTCGTACAACCAAAAAGGTTGAGGAATTTTTACCTGTAAAGCAGGGTAAGCTTGTTTTAGGATTGCGAAGTCAAGAAGCAGGCAGTGACCGAGACACTGTTGCTGAATTTATTATGACCGACATTTTCGGCGGAGGACCTTATTCAAAACTCTTCTGCAATGTTCGTGAGAAAATGAGCCTATGCTACTACTGCTCAGCAAGAGGTGTTCGCCGCAAAGGTTTGATTTTTGTAGAAAGCGGTGTAGAAGATAAAAATATCGATGCGGCTGAAAAAGAAATTCTAAACCAATTCAATTGTATGACACAAGGAGCTTTTTCAGAAAATGATATTGCCGCTTCTAAACTAAGCTTGTGTGATATGTTGCGTTCAATTGAATCCGACCAACCTTCTTTAGCACGATGGTATACCTCAAGAGCATTAGAAAAAAATCCCGCTTCACCCAAAGAATATATAGAACTAATAGAAAAGATTACCGCTAACGATATTAAAAACGCCGCACAAAAATTTAAACCGGACACAATTTATGCTTTGCGCCCCGACGACACAGCAAAGGAGGAAGCCTAATGAGTATAACATCAAAGAAAATAGTTTGCGATGTTGCAAATGAAAGCTGTGTATTTGCCGAACATTCTTCAGGCTTAAAGATTTACCTTTGTGAAAAGCCTGATTTTAGCACTAATTATGCAATTTTCGGCACTCATTACGGCTCAGTTGATACAGAATTTTCACTAGGTGACGGTGCACTTCAGTGTGTTCCCGAGGGTATTGCCCACTTTCTTGAACATAAACTGTTTGAGGGTGAAGACGGTGATGCTTTTGAAAAATATGCTATAACCGGTGCTTCGGCTAATGCATATACCTCTTTTGACCGCACCTGTTATCTTTTTAGCTGCTCAGACCGGTTTTACGAAAACCTTGATATACTTTTGAATTTTGTTTCTTCCCCGTATTTCACTCCTGAAACGGTCAAAAAAGAGCAAGGCATTATTGGTCAGGAAATTAAAATGTATGAAGATGTACCAAGCTGGCGTGTACTCTTTAATCTTTTAAAAATAATGTATCATAACCATCCTGTAAAAATTGAAATTGCAGGAACTGTTGAGTCAATTGCAAAAATAACCGACAAAACTCTTTATGATTGCTATTACACTTTTTATAATCCATCAAATATGTTTTTATGTCTTTGCGGAAATTTTGACACTAACAAGGTGTTAAAAATAATAGACGAAAAAATTAAAGATACCGATGAAATTGAAATTCACCGTTCAAAATTTAATGAACCTAACACTATCGTTAAAGACTATATTGAACAACTAATGCCAATTGCACTCCCCTTATTTGTAGTAGGAATTAAGGATAAAACATTGGAAACCGAACGCACTGTAAAACAAATCGTTACAACCAACCTTCTGCTAGAGTTGATAGCAGGAAAATTATCCCCTTTATACAATAAACTTCTTTCAGACGGATTGCTGAACAGTCATTTCGGTGCCGAATTCTTCTGTGGTCACAGCTATAGCGCTTTATTATTTGAGGGTGAATCAAGCGACCCTGAAAAAGTACGCGATTGCCTAATTAACGAAATTAAGAATATCCGACTTAAAGGCGTTGATGAGTCTCTTTTTGAAGATGCACGCCGAAAGCTATACGGAAGAGAAATAAGAAGCTTTAACGATGCAGAAGAAACGGTTGATGGTTTTGTCGAATGTGCTATCGGTAATCACAAGCCTTACGAAAAGCTTGAAACCTTAGCCTCTGTTACCGCTGATGACATACTTGCACGTGCAAAAGAAATCAATCTTGATAATACTGCTTTATCAGTTGTAAAGGCAAAATAATTAAATTTTTATAAAAATTTTAAAATACCCCTTTTCTCAAAGGGGTATTTGGTATATAATAGATATATATTTGTGTTTAGTCTTCTTGCGAAAGGGTGTTTTCATTGCAGTCTCTTACGACTTATGACGTTACGATTTTCGGCATTGATTTAAAATTCAGTGATATTGCTTTTACTTTGCCTATCGGCGATGGTTGGAATATTTATTGGTATGGTATCTGTATTGCCCTTGGCTTTTTACTTGCAATAATTTATGGCTTTTCCCGTACTAAAAAATATGAAGTTAATCCCGACAGACTCACCGATGTAATATTGGTTACAACTCCTGTTGCGATTTTCTGTGCGAGACTTTACTACATATTATTTCTTCCCGAAGGAATGGAAATAAATTCAGTTTGGGATTTTTTCGGTATCAGCGGAAAATCAGGTATTTCAGGTCTTGCAATTTACGGCGGTGTTATAGGTGCAGCTGTTTGCGGTCTTGCAATGTGTAAACTCCGTAAGGTTAATATTTTAGATGCCTTTGATATCGCAGCTCCCTGCTTCCTTATCGGACAGGCTATAGGCCGTTGGGGAAATTTCTTTAATCAAGAGGCTTACGGAAGTGCAACCAACAGTACCTTTTGGGGAATGACCAATCAATATATTGACGGCAACGTTCACCCTTGTTTTCTTTATGAATCAATCTGGTGCGTTTTAGGTTTTGTGATATTGCATTTTCTCGGAAAAAACCGAAAATTCAAAGGTCAAATTGCCCTGTCTTACGGTGTTTGGTACGGCTTTGGGCGAATGATTATTGAAGGCTTACGTCAAGACAGCCTTTATTTAGGTCCGTTAAGAGTTTCTCAATGGCTATCAGGGGCGTTAGTAATTATTTGCGGTGCTATACTTATATGGCAGTTTTCTAAACTACGTCATTCTAAAATCGACGAAACCTATCAAAGCATGTTTAACGACATTGACCCTGAGACAGTAAAAAGTGTATCTTTTTATGAAGGTGATGACAACACTGCCGAGCACGAGAGTGAAGGCAAAAACGAAACTGATAACAATAACCAAACAGAATATGAAGAGGGCGATAAAAATGGCTAAAATAATTGACGGAAAAATAATATCACAAGCAGTAAAAGAAAGAATTAAGAGCGAAGTTGAAATTTTAAAAACTCATGGCAACACACCCGGTTTAGCTGTTATTATTGTTGGAAACGACCCTGCTTCTAAGGTTTATGTGGGTTCAAAGGAGCGAACCTGTATAGAATTAGGTATGTATTCAGAAAAATATGAATTGCCTGAAAACACCTCAGAAGAGGAATTGATTTCATTGATTGAAAAACTAAACAATGATGATAAAATTCACGGCATTCTCTGCCAACTTCCGCTTCCGAAACACCTTAATGAATCTGTTGTAATTAACACAATTATTCCTCAAAAAGACGTTGATGCTTTTCACCCGCAAAATGTCGGAAGAATAATGATTGGTGATTATGATTTTTTACCCTGTACTCCTGCCGGAATTATGGAAATGCTTAGGTTTATGAATATTGAAACAACAGGAAAACATTGCGTTGTAATAGGTCGTTCTAATATCGTCGGAAAACCAATGTCAATGCTCATGCTTCATGCTAATGCAACCGTCACTATCTGTCATTCCCGCACAAAAAATCTTAAAGATATTTGCAAACAGGCGGATATTTTGGTAGCGGCTGTCGGTAAAGTTAAATTTGTTACCGCTGATATGGTAAAGCCCCAAGCAGTCGTTATTGACGTTGGAATGAACCGTGATGAAAACGGAAAGCTTTGTGGAGATGTTGATTTTGCCGAGGTTGAACCTCTCTGCTCGGCAATTACCCCTGTACCCGGTGGAGTAGGTCCTATGACTATTGCCATGTTAATGCAAAACACCTTAACGTCGGCAAAACGTGCTGCAGAAAAAAAATAATTTGAAAGGTTGTGTGAAAACGGTGAAAAAATTTGTTTCGTTATTTCTAACTATAATTATGTTTATCTTTACCGTTATCACAGCAACAGCTACTGAAACAGCGCATACAATTGGCGGAATTGAGTTTAAGCTTAACAGCAATTATACCCTTCTTACCGACAAGGATTTAACTGCAGACTCAACTGTTGACGGTTTGCTCTTTGCTGTAATCGCTAATGAGGGAGAACACCAAATTCAAACCAGATGCACAGTTACCGAGTTTTCTAAGGAATTAAAATCATTTATCGGTTTAGAACCTGAATCTATTAAACCTGTGGGAAATATAATTTTCCCCGAGCATTATGATATAACCACATTCGGCTCAAATATTTATCTTAAGCAAAACTCCGGCAACTCGGTCATTTATGTCACCGTTGCCGATAGTAAGCTTTTTACCTTCACCTATTTTGGTAGCGATGCTTCTGTAATGGGTGAGTTTATGAGTAAGGTCGCTTTACCTCAACCTGCCGGCAGTTCTAATTTGCGACTTTTAATAATTGTCGCTATATGTATATTTTTAATAGCCGATATTGTTCTATTGGTATTTTTAATGCTTTCGTTTATAAAGGACCATCGCCGTAAAAAAATGGAGATGGAACAAAATATCGTCAGCAACTATATAAAAATTAAAAGAAGAAAATATTAAAGACTGATGAGCTTATCATAACTAATAATAAAAGACCGAAATTACCGATTTACATAGGTAGTTTCGGTCTTTTTAGTTGTTCTGCAAAATATTTAAGCTATCGCACTAATCTGCCTAAAGTTATAGGCGATTGTTCTCGAAACGCTTTGAAATCACCTAAAAGAGACGCTCTTACAACAGCTGTCCCTCCATATTTTTCGCGAATTCTATCTACACTTCGCTCAACAAGGTCTTGTTTTATTATCTTTAATTGGTCATTAAAAAACGAAAGCTGAAACTCACCGTTATATGACCGTAGTTTTATAGCTCTAATCCCCACCGAACGCAACGGTCGGTCAAAATCAAAGTTTCTTTTTAACAGTTTTATTCCCTCGTTTGCTATAGACGATGAGTTTTGAATAGGTGTATTTAATGTCGTCATAAATTCGTTTACACAAAGATTTTTGTCTCTTATATGTACCTGCAAACCCTCTGCCTCAAGATTTTCAACCCTCAGCTCATGTGCTACCTCTTCTGCCAATCTTAAAAACACCCTGTAAACCTGTGAAAAATCGGTAAGGTCTTTGGGACAGGTGACAGACCTTCCGATACTTTGAGGACGATATCTAAAATCACTTTTTAAGACCTTAGAATCTTCCTCACCATTCGCAAAACGATATAACATCTCGGCGTTTTTACCCAATCTCATACGTAAAACATCAAGGTCAACCGTTGCTAGGTCGCCGATACTGTATATTGCGAGAGAATGCAGCTTTTTCTCTGTAGCTTTGCCCACTCCAAGCAGACGGTTAACCTCTAACGGCCACACTATTTCACGAAATTTATCATAAGGAATAACGCTCATAGAATTATGCTTTTTTAATTCGGAACCAAGCTTTGCAAAAATCTTATTAAAACTAACCCCTACCGAAATTGTTAGCCCAAACTCACGGTTAACATCACTGCGTATACGATTTGCAATAACCTCTCCGTTACCGAAGAGACGGTGACTTCCTGTTACATCAAGCCAACATTCGTCAATACCAAACGGTTCAACCATATCGGTATATCGCTCATAAATACCCCTGACTTGTTGAGAAAAATATGTGTACCGCTTAAAATCGGGCGGAACTACCACAAGCTCAGGACATTTTTGCTTTGCCTGCCATATAGCCTCACCCGTTGTAACACCAAAGCTCTTGGCTAATTCGTTTTTTGCAAGAATAATACCATGCCTTTCCTCAACCGAACCGCCAACTGCAACCGCTCGGCTCTTAAGTGACGGATTATCTAAACATGCAACAGATGCATAAAAATTATTTAAGTCACAATGTAAAATGTCTCGTATCATTCCGTCTTTCCTCCAAAATCAGAACATCTGTTCTTATTATAAACCTATTCTTCTAAAAAGTAAAGAACATTTGTTCTAAAAGGCGATATTTTCATACAATAAACAAGTGGGTGGAAATCCCACCCACTTGTTTTATGCTATTACCTAAGATTTTCAATTTATATCTTCGCGCACATCTTTAGCAGTCAAAATTGTAGCAAGAATGTCACCAAAGAGTATAATCACACCGTTTTTAGATTTTTTAATCCTCGTCACAATACTATCACCGTTGACGAACCCTTCCAATCAAGTGAGTCAACATACTAAACAAAAGTAATATTTCAATAAAGGCTTGTGCATTTTGGATTCCCATGATATAATTAATTAAATTTGAATTGGATGGGGAAATTTAAAATGAAAAAAATTTTATCTTTACTTTTAGCATTGTCACTTATTTTTATTCTTGTTGCTTGCAACGGCAAAAAAGACAACACCTCTACACCCGATACAAACACAACCTCGCAGACAGGAACCGAGAGTAGTGAAACCGCAAGCACAGGAACAACCGAAAGCAACACAACAGACGGAAGCTCAAGCACAACCGAAACAACTTCTTCTACCGCCTCCTCTGAAAAGAAAGATACTTCTTCCACAGTTTCAACCGAAACCACAAGCAGTCAAACAAAGCCCTCTACGCCCTCAAAATTAAATCCCAAAAAGGATTTTAAATTTGGAAAATACGCTGCCGAATTTTTTGGTGAGGGTAAAAAATCTTATTCTAAATGTTCACTGAATTTCGCACAGGATTATGAAGGATTTGAATATCAAAACACAACGTACTACACAAAAGAAGAATGTGAAAGATTGTATGGTGACTGGGGATTTGATGCAACCGATCCGGACAGTTACGACCGTGAAATTACTGTGGGCAACGTCAAATACTATAATATGATTGGCGTTGTAGCTATAGCCGAAGCCTATGAAATGACCGATAAGGTTATTAAAATAACAGCCGACTTTGATAACTTCGGCACCTTGTCACTTAATGCCGATGGCACGTTGGTTGTTGACATTGCCGCAGGCGACAGATACGGCACAGTGGGTACTGTTTATAAATTTGTTGAAGAATAAGAAAAAGACGGCGTCAGCCCTCTTTTTCACTTTGTAGTTAGTTTATAGGAGGGGTTCCATCCCCTCCCGTTAATTTTGTGTTTTTTTG
>JAZSAC010000028.1:0-3040 GCA_045601645.1 Acutalibacteraceae bacterium
TAACAATTCCTTTTCCTTTTATTCCGACTAATGTATTATCTGTTCCAAGGTCAATAAAAATATCTCTTGTAAACATAAGAACCTCCTAAAACAAATACAGTATTTAAATTATAAATTATTAAAGTTATATATTTATTTTATTATAATACAATATATGATTAACTGCAAGTTTTTTAAAAAAAATATAAAAAAATCCGTAAGGCTAGGTCTTACGGATAGTGTTATTACAATTTTAACTCAGCAGTCTTCATTGTCTGTTCATATTCTCTGCAAACAACGCCTGCTGATTTAAACATCATTTTTGCAGCTTTGGTCATTTCAGCATCGGAATATTTATCAGAGAGATAAATAACCTCGGCTATACCCTTTTGTATAATAGCTTTAGCACACTCGTTACAAGGAAACAAGGTTGTATACAACCGAAAACCTCTCATAGAGCCGCCGTTAAAATTAAGTATCGCATTTAACTCTGCATGGCAAACATAAATATATTTACTTTCTAACGGTGCACCATCTCTTTCCCATGGATATTCATCGTCACTGCAACCGTAAGGCATTCCATTGTAGCCAACAGACATAATCCTATTCTCGTTATTGACAATACACGCTCCAACCTGCGTATTTGGGTCTTTACTACGCTGAGATGACAGCAGTGCGATACCCATAAAATACTCGTCCCAACCAAGATAATCGCTTCGCTTCATAGTATTTTTCCCCTCTCATTTTAAAAAAGAAATTTATTTTATATAATTCAACAGCTCTAATGGCTGAGATATGACAACGTCAGCACCGTTTTCAATAAGCTCCTGCTCATCTCTGAAGCCCCATAAAACACCGATAGTAAATATTCCTGCCTGTTTACCGGTCATAGCATCAACGCCTGTATCACCAACATAAAGACATTCCTGTGGTGTAACCGACATATTCGACATAGCCTTTATAACCATGTCAGGATTTGGTTTTGGACGACAGCCTTCATACTGCCCTATAACAAAATCAAAATAGCCTGGAAAATATTCATCTATAACCTGTCGGGTCATACAATCAATTTTATTTGATGTTACTGCAATCTTAATTCCTTTTTTCTTTAATTCTTGCAATAATTCATTGATGCCATCATATGCTCGTGTATATTCACCTGAGTGAGTATTGTAATATTCTAGATATGCTTCCTTAATAAGCATATATGTTTCATTATCCCTGTACGCCTCAGGCAATGCCCTTTTTATCATAGTTTCGGTGCCGTTTCCGGTAAAAATTTTGTATTTTTCAGCATCGTGTGTAGGATAGCTGTATTTTTTTAAACCATAGTTTACAGCATTAGCTAAATCTTCATATGTATTGAGCAAAGTTCCGACAAGGTCAAATATAACTGATTTTATATGCATTAAATTATACCCACTCTAATTACCAATTTTAGACTATTATACAACACATCTTTTAAAAATGCAACTCTATTACATTATTTTTGTTTTTTCGATAAATAAATATTTTAAAAAATTTAAAAATTTCTCTTGCAAAATGAAAAGTTTTCTGTTATTATATCTTTTGCGATTGTATGTAATTCAAAAGGAGGTGCAGACTCATGGCAAAGTGTGAAATCTGCAACAAAGAAATCACATTCGGTATTAAAGTATCTCACTCACACAGACGTACAAACAGAACCTGGAAACCCAACGTAAAGCGTGTAAAGGCTATCGTTGACGGTACTCCTTGTAGGATTTATGCCTGCACCCGCTGTCTTCGTTCAGGTAAGGTTACCCGTGCTATTTGAGAATAATGCCAAAAAGAAAAGCAAGAGAACAAGTGAAGCTTGTTCTCTTTTTCTTTGGTATACCAAAATTATAAACAGCCTCCAAATCAAATATTTGGAGGCTTAGTATTATTTATTATTATCTTGCCTTATTATTTGTTCAGCAGTTGCCTTTAATTCTTCATCACTATGAATCATTCCGGCACTTTGCATAACACTTTCTTGCACAAAAGCAGGAAGATCATTAAAAAACTGACTTTCTCTTGGGTCGTAATTTTTACTCGATTCATTTGTTGGTATCATATAAGCACCTCCTTAGCAACAATATTATACCCTTTTAAATTGAATATATAAATCACATAAAAATATCATTATTATACTTTGTTTCATCTTTTATATAAACCTTTAAATTTCCACCTTTGTCAGCTGTTGCTAATAATATTTTAGATAAATCCGATTGTCCTGATTTATTTATACCTTTTAGAAGCCATTTTTTATTTAATCCTAATGCCGTTAAATTTTGCTCTAAAATTTTTCCATCTAAAACTATATTTACACTTAAAACACTATCCGGTACTGTAAGTGCCATATCAGATACCGTTACCGTCCTATTCGACGACTTGGGTAAAATACTTAATTTTCCGTTCTGTTCCATAATAACTGTATCAATTTCAGAAATATCAAAATATCCGTTATTACGGCATTGCTCTAAGAACTCATTAACATCAAGACGGGCACGTTTTAAGCCGTTATAATAAAATTTGCTGTTTTTATAAAGAATAATTGTTTTGCCGTTTACAAAACGTCTTATCGGCAAAAACTTACAACAAATATATGAGATAACAGCCGTAGCAATACCGTATATAAGCATTGCTAACAACGGTTCAGTCCAATGCTTATCAAGTGATGTTGCCATTTCAGCAGCAATTGAACCAATTGTTATACCATTTACATAGTCAAACATAGTAATCTGTGAAAGCTGTCTGTTTCCTATAAGTTTTGCTAAAATAAAAAGTACAACGAGTGAAATCACACTTGAAAGGGCAATTTTCAAATAATCCATATAAATATATCACCAAAGATATATTACCCAACTTTTAATGAAAATTACTAGTTGATATTTTTAATACATTTCAACAAAATACCAATCATAACTACCGGCCGTGCCGGTAGTATGCACTGCCCCCTTAGGGCATAAGACCGGCCGAGCCTATAGGCTCGTCGAAAGGTTTGCCAACCGCAACACTTTCACCGGCTGCCCCTAAAGGGGCTTTTTATTTGCCCTCT
>JAZSAC010000029.1:0-3126 GCA_045601645.1 Acutalibacteraceae bacterium
TGTAATATAAATTAAAATAATATGTAATTATAAATATAATTTCGACAAAAACACTTTTTATTTGACAGAAAGAGTATTTTGTAGTAAAATTAAAGTAATTTAAGGGGATAGAGGTAGCGTTATGAGGCGAGATGGTAAAAGGGTAAAAAGCGATGATATGGAATATGCCATTGTTCCGCATATAATGGCTGAAAGAAATGATTCTATGAATATGATAGAATTAGATATTCCTTTAAAACCGATCCAGGATTATATAAATAGCAAACGCAAAAACAATATCAATATAAGTCATATTGCGGTTATACTTGCGGCATATACAAGGGTGGTCGGTGAATTTCCGCTTATAAATCGTTTTGTTGTAAACAAGAAGATTTATGCTCGTAACGAGCTTAATGTAGCAATGGTTGTTTTGAAGGCAGGCGGTTCAGGAACAGGAACTATGTCGAAGGTGAATTTTGAACTTGAAGACACTATTTTTGATATTAATGAAAAAATCAATAAATACATAGAGCAAAACAAAAGCAATCAAGGTGAAAATAAAACCGATAAGCTTGCGAAGGCTTTATTAAAAACACCTTTTGTTTTGTATTGGGGTGTTATTATTTTTAAATGGTTAGATAAGCATGGACTGTTGCCTCGCTCTATTATTGATGCAAGTCCGTTTCACACAAGTCTTACAATATCTAATCTTGCCAGTATAAGAACTAATCATATTTTTCATCATATATACAATTTTGGAACAACAAGTATGCTTATAACTATGGGTAATTCGCGTGAAGTACCTAAAAAGAATAAAAACGGTGAAATTTATTTTGAAAAGTGTATGCCTATGGGCGTTGTTATGGACGAAAGAATTTGCTCAGGTGTATATTACGCAAAAGCATTTAAAGCCTTCAGCAGATATTTGGCTGACCCGACAATATTAGAAACTCCGCCCGAACCCGAAAAAGTAATAAAAGAGGTTCCTTATAGAACGCATTAAACATAATAAAGCTCTGTATAGCAGAGCTTTATTATATTTTAGTGATAAAATATTGACAAATATAGGATTTTGTTGTATATTAGTCTAGCAACGATTAACATTTCATAATTAGGCAAATGCAGAATAAATTTAACAAAAAGAATCTATTGTTTAATTTTAGAAAGTATTTGTTGTGTTAAGATTAAAAATTTAATATAATTTGTTTAGATGCCCCTTTAGTTAAATGGATATAATAAACCCCTCCTAAGGGTTAGTTGTGAGTTCGATTCTCGCAGGGGGTGCCAATAATAATACCACAAGGTTTTGCTTTGTGGTATTATGTGCTTTATGAAACGTTGTTAATGCTTTGACAATCCGACAAGAAAAGTATACAGTTTGTTTTTTGCATATTTAAAATATGTAAAGATGAATAGAATTTACAATGAAAGAGGATAAATAATGGAAAGATTTGTTTCGCTGGTGGTTTTGGTATCGGCTATTAGTGCATTGGTGTTTGCTACTTACAAGTTCTTTTTGGTTAAAAAGCTTCCGGAAGGTACTGAAGAAATGGCAAGGATTTCAAGCCGTATAAGGAAAGGGGCAATGGCTTATTTAAAGCGCCAATATAAGACAGTAGGGCTGTTTTTTGCTGTTATGGTAGTTATATTAGTGATTTTGGCAGCATGTGGTTTTATTACATATTTTGTGCCGTTTGCGTTTTTGACAGGAGGCACTTTTTCGGGCATATCCGGATTTGTCGGCATGAAAATTGCTACATATGCAAATTCTCGTACAGCTAACGGTGCAAGAAAAGGCTTAAACAAAGGTTTAAAAATAGCTTTTTCATCTGGCACTGTTATGGGTATGACTGTTGTCGGTCTTGGCCTTTTTGATATTAGTTTTTGGTTTATTTTATTACAATATGTTTTTAAGCTTCCAATTGAGGAAACCATGTCTGCCATGCTAACCTTTGGTATGGGTGCAAGTTCAATGGCGTTGTTTGCACGGGTTGGCGGCGGTATTTTTACTAAAGCAGCAGACGTCGGCGCTGATTTGGTTGGAAAAATCGAAGCCGGTATTCCTGAAGATGACCCAAGAAACCCTGCATGTATTGCTGATAATGTTGGTGATAATGTTGGTGATGTTGCAGGTATGGGCGCCGATTTGTATGAGTCTTATGTTGGCTCAATTATTTCCTGTGGTGCATTAGCTGTTTCTTCAGGAATGGGTATTAAGGGTGCATTATTACCGATGGTAATTGCAGCTATCGGTGTTATTACATCAATGATTTCTACAGCGTTTGTTTCTACCAAGGAAGGCGCTACTCAAAAAATGCTTTTGAGTTCACTTAGAAAGGGTACATATTCAGCAGCACTTTTAGCGGCAGTGGTAAGCTTTATTGTTATTATATGTGCAATGCCTGAAAAAATAGGTCTTTTCGGTTCGGTTGTTTCGGGTTTGTTGGCAGGTTCTTTGGTAGGTTATTTTACAGAGTATTATACGTCAGACTCATATAAACCTACTAAAAGATTAGCTGCGTCGTCAAAGACAGGAAGTGCAACTATAATTATTGATGGTATTGCAACGGGAATGCATTCGACTGCCGTCTTAGTAATTATTGTTGCAGTGTCAATTATTGCAAGTTACTTTTTTGCCGGTGGTAAATCTTCATTTTCTATGGGATTATACGGTGTTGCACTGTCGGCTGTTGGTATGCTGTCTACTTTAGGAATAACACTGGCTACCGATGCGTATGGTCCCGTTGCAGACAATGCAGGTGGTATCGCCGAAATGTGTGGTCTTCCTAAAGAGGTACGCGAGAGAACCGATGCTCTTGATTCTTTGGGAAACACTACTGCAGCTACCGGTAAAGGCTTTGCAATTGGTTCTGCTGCATTAACGGCATTAGCTTTGATTGTATCATATACCGATGAAATTGAAAAAATTAATCCTGATGCGTTAAATTTGAGTATTACAAATCCGGCTGTTTTAATAGGATTATTTATCGGTGCTATGTTGCCATTCTTATTTGCTGCTTTAACAATGCAGGCAGTAGGTCGTGCGGCACAGAAAATTGTAATTGAAGTAAGAAGGCAGTTTAAAGAAATAAAAGGTTTGCTTGATGGTAATGCAGAGGCAGATTATGAGACCTGTATTGATATTTG
>JAZSAC010000030.1:0-3541 GCA_045601645.1 Acutalibacteraceae bacterium
ATGGATTTTAAAGGCGTTAAGGTATTGTTATTGGATGGCTTTTGCAGACAAAACTGTATTCTTTTAAAAGAATTAAATAAACTTGGCTGTATCACTACTGTTTTGTGTGATTCAAAGCTTGACGTTAGTTATGCTTCGAAATATCCAAAAAATAAAATTATTGACAAAAAGTTTAAAAATGATATTGCGTATTATGAAGAATTAATACTAAAGCTTTCTTGCTCGGGGGAGTATGATGTAATTTTTCCCGTCATAGAAGAATCAACGGAAATTTGTGCAAGAAGATATAATGAATTAAAAGAATATATTAAGGTTGTCGCACCGCCTATTGAAGCATTTGAAAAAGCATGTGACAAACAGCTTACCATGAAACTGTGTATGGAAAATGGTATATATTG
Organism: Acutalibacteraceae bacterium; assembly: GCA_045601645.1. GTDB lineage: Bacteria > Bacillota > Clostridia > Oscillospirales > Acutalibacteraceae > UMGS172. The sequence continues at coordinate 399 of JAZSAC010000030.1, forward strand.
TCCTAAAACCAAGATGGATAATGAGACGTTGGAACAGTATTTATCTACCGTTTCGTTTCCATTAGCTCTTAAGCCTCGTGTCGGTCGTGGCTCTGTGGGATTTCATAAGGTTGATAGCAAAGAACAACTTTATAATCTTATAGAACAAGGCGTAGTTAAGGTTGAAGAATACGTTATACAAGAATTTATAGATGAAGCAGAAGTACATAGAGTTTCGTATACCGTTTTAGATAATGACGGTAATGTGAAATCATCAATGATTTCTAAATCCACAAGACCATATCCCTTAAAAATTGGTACTAACAGCCTTTTTGAGTGTGTAAATATGCCGGAAATAGCCGGACAAGCCGAAGCACTGTTAAAATTAATGGGTTGGGTTGGATATGCCTCTGTTTGTTTTATAGAGAATGATAAAGATAAGATACCAAAGGTTATGGAGATTAACGGCAGAATTTCAGCAAGCTTTAAAATAAGTGCTGTTGCAGGTCTACCGATAGTTAGGCAACTTTTGGAAATAGCATATGGACAAGAAGTGACAGATGCACCTAAAAATTTAAGATACGGTGCGAGAATAACACATTCGCAATCCGGCGTAATGTGGTTTATAAAATCTAAAGACCGTTTTCGCAGAGAACCGTCCTCTACAGGAAAGCACAGTAAAAAAGATGTAGTATTTTCATTTAGTGACCCTTTACCGTATTTAACCTATTCTATATCGTGTTTGAAAAAATATAAAAAAGAAATGAAAAAACGTAGTAGAGACTAAATTGGAGGAGAAAATAAATGGGAATTGATGTAATTTCACTGATTATTTTTTTAGTTTGCATAGTGCTGTTTATATGGGATAAATTACCAATGGCAACCACAGGCATTTTAGGTTGTGTTGCGATGGTTATTTTTGGTGTATGCGACTTTAAAACTGCTTTTGGCCAGTTTGCTTCAAGTACCGTAATTCTTACAATAGGAGTTATGATAATAGGTACCTCAATAGCCGAAACAGGCTTGGCAAAAACAATTGGTGATTGGGTTATTAAAGTGGCTAAAGGCTCTGAAGTTAAATTAATTATAGGTACATATTTAGTGTCGGCTTTTATGTCAGCATTTTTAACTAATTCAGCAGTTTTAGCAATTTTTATACCGATAATAATAGGCATTTCACAAGCAAATACGAAAATTAAATCTCGAAACTTAATTATGCCAATTGCTATTGCTTGTATTATCGGTGGTGCTTCTACACTTGTCGGTTCTACTCAACAGATGACAGCTCAAGGCTTGTTGGAAGAAAGCGGACTTAGAATGTTTAAAACATTTGATTTTACATTGGTTGGCAGTATATTTTTATTTGTTGGTTTATTATATTGCTTGTTTATCGGACGGTTTAGAGGTGAAAAAATTTGGGGTGACAGAACCGATGACGATATCGAATATGTCGCCGGTAATATCGAAGAAACCCCAAACAAATATAAAAAAATAATCATGGCAGTGATTTTTATATTAACTGTTGTTTTTTATATTACAGAGTGGATACCACTAGCAATTACATCAACAAGTGCAGCACTTTTATGTATTATTACAGGTTGCATAACACAAAGGAAAGCTGTTATGTCAGTAAATTGGAATATAGTGGGACGTCTTGCTGCATGTTTAGGTCTTGCAAGTGCTCTTAGTGCTGCTGGCGGAACTGAATTGATTTCAAAAGGATTTATTAAGATTGTAGGAGACAATGTTAATCCGTTTATTCTATATTGCTTATTTGTATTTTTAGTTCAGTTTGTAAGTAACTTTATGTCAAATTCCACTGCAATTTTAATTGTTCTTCCAATATTAATTTCAGTTTCTTCTGCTTTAGGATTAAATACATATGTATATGCATTAGGAATAACTATCGCTTCGGGTGTATGCTTAAGTTGCCCATTGGCAAGTTCAACATTAGGTATGAGCATGAGTGCCGGGTATAAATTTAATGATTACTTAAAATATGCATTACCGCTAGAAGTTGTTTTATATTTGTTAAACATTATACTAGTACCGTTAATTTATGGATTAACTGTTTAAAAAGGGGATTGTTATGGCAAAGTTTTCAGTCTCTATCTGCACATATGGCGGAGATAAACCGAATTATCTTGACGAAGCATTAAATAGTATTTATAACCAAACAAGAAAGCCCGACGAAGTAGTGCTTACAGTTGACGGTCCTGTTCCTGAGGAAATAGATATTGTAATAGAAAAATACGAAAAACAATATGGTATGAAGGTATATCGTTTGCCCCAAAATCAAGGTCATGGCAAGGCGAGAAATTTTGGAATGTCAAAATGCTCATACGAGTATATAGCAATTGCCGATTCTGACGATATTAATGTGAATACTCGTTTTGAAAAACAGATGGATATAGTGGAAGCGGATACAGAAATAAGTGTTGTTGGCACAGCGGCTTGTCATTTTTCCGGCAGTATTGAAGATATTTCGTTTCAAAAAAAACAACATGTTTTATCTAATGAAGAAATATATGAAAAAATAAAAACACGTTGTCCTGTTATCAATGCATCTGTTATGTTAAAAAAATGCGATGTAGAAAAAGTAGGGGGATATCAGGATTGGTATCACGCTGAGGATTATTATTTATGGGTAAGAATGGCGCTTGCAGGTTGTAAATTTGTCAATACCCCTGAAATGCTTTTATACATTAGAACAGATGACAAACAAATTAAAAGACGAGGCGGTTATAAATATTTTAAAAGCATAAGTAAATTATACAGATTTATGTTAAAAAACAAGCTTATAACATTTTCAACATATTTGTATAATGTAATCTCAAGATTTGTATTACAGGTTTTGTGTCCTAACAAAATAAGAGGCTTTCTTAGAAAAAAATTATTATAGAAGAGTGTGAATATGAAAAAATATAAAATTGGTTATACAACCGGTGTTTTCGATATGTTCCATATCGGCCATTTAAATATCTTAAAAAGAGCAAAAGAGCAATGCGAATATTTAATTGTCGGAGTTTCTACTGATGACCTTTGTTTTTCTAGAAAAAACAAAAAGCCTATTATTTGTGAGAATGATAGAATAGCAATTGTACAGTCAATTAAATATGTTGATAAAGTGGTAAAGCAAGAGGATATGAACAAGCTTGAAGCAG
>JAZSAC010000031.1:0-6730 GCA_045601645.1 Acutalibacteraceae bacterium
ATTGATATAAATTCAGTTGGTAAATATATTGAATCATTTGAATTATGTATAGATTATGATTCTGCGATTGTAGATGAAATTATAATTCCCAGTGAATTTAATAATATATATATAGATTATAATAAGCTACAAAAATCACAGGGATTTAATCTCGAAAACTATAAAGGCTGTTCATTAACAAGGTATACATTTGCTGTTTTAAATTATCCGAATAAAAAATTTAACGTTTTTGCTGAGGTGTTGTCTGACGGAAAGCATATTGTAGGTGCCGATATGTATTGTACCGATATAGACGGATTTATTAAAGCATTGAAATGAGGTTGAAAAATGGAACTAGAGCGTCTTGATAAGCTGGTAGCTACATCATTAGGTATTTCTCGTAAGGACGCAAGATATAAAATATCTCACGGTTCGGTATCGGTTAACGGAAAAGTTTCTAAGGATATTTCTTATAAGGCTGATGTCGTTAATGATAATATTGAAGTAGACGGCATTTTGGCAAAATACAAGAAATTTGTTTATTTTATGATGAACAAGCCTAAAGGTGTACTATCTGCAACCAACGATAAAAAAAGAAGTACAGTTGTTGATATTGTTAAGGAGCAAATAGGTAGGGAAGATATTTTCCCGGTAGGACGACTTGATAAAGATACAACAGGGTTATTACTGATTACTAATGATGGTGATTTTGGACATAGAATAATATCACCAAAAAGTATGCTTGAAAAAGAATATATAGCAACTGTGGACAAGCTATTGACGGATGATGATATTAATATTTTGGAAAATTGTGTTGTACTTAAAGACGGTACAGTGTGTCGACCCGCAAAAATCAAACGAACAGATTGTGAATATAAAATATCAATTACAATTACAGAAGGTAAATATCATGAAATCAAACGAATGTTAGGCGTTGTCGGTGCCGGAGTAAATGAGTTAACGAGAATACGAATAGGTGGGTTAAAACTGAAGCGCGAGTTGAATTCAGGCGAATTTTGTGAATTATCTGACGAAGAATTGATAAATGTGTGGAAATATACAAAAAATATCACCAATTAACTTGATATTTATGAATAGATTCACATCTTATTCATATTATTTGACATTCTATATGAAATCTGTTTGATAATTTTGGATAAATAGTGTATAGAATTATAGATATTAATCTGTTATAATTCATCAGTAGCATTATTGTTATGTGTATATATCTCAAGGAGGAAAATTTATGGCAAGTCTTTCACTTCGCAATATTTGCAAAAAATACCCTGGTGGTGTTTTAGCTGTTCAAAATTTTAATCTTGAAATTAAAGACAAAGAGTTTATTATTCTTGTCGGTCCCTCGGGTTGCGGTAAATCTACAACTCTTCGTATGATTGCCGGTCTTGAAGAAATCAGCGGTGGTGAGCTTTATATCGGCGACCGTTTGGTTAATGAGGTTGCACCTAAAGATAGAGATATAGCAATGGTTTTCCAAAACTATGCTCTTTACCCTCATATGACTGTATTTGATAACATGGCTTTTGGACTCAAGCTTCGTAAAACTCCAAAAGAAGAAATTAAGCGTCGTGTAGAAGAGGCTGCAAGAATACTTGATATTGAGCACCTTCTTCAACGTAAACCTGCAGCTCTTTCCGGTGGACAACGTCAGCGTGTTGCTTTAGGACGTGCTATTGTTCGTGAGCCTAAGGTATTCTTACTTGACGAACCGTTGTCAAACCTTGATGCAAAGTTGCGTGCTCAAATGCGTACCGAGATTTCTAAACTTCATTTAAGACTTGGTACAACCTTTATTTATGTTACCCATGACCAGACTGAAGCTATGACAATGGGTACAAGAATCGTTGTTATGAAGGACGGTATTGTTCAGCAGGTTGATACTCCTCAGCATCTCTATGATATGCCTTGCAACTCTTTCGTTGCAGGATTTATCGGTTCACCTCAAATGAATTTCTTAGATGCAAAGGTATTAAAAGAAGATGATACCTTCTTTGTTGAGTTTGGTTCTGAAGATACAAAAACTCGTTCGGGTGTTAAATATAAAATCAAACTTCCTGATACAAAGAATAAAAAGGATTGCTTAGAGCCTTATGTTGACCAAGAGGTTATTATAGGTATTCGTCCTGAGCATGTTCATGATGAGGAAGAGCTTATTGCTAAGTTCCCGGACGGTATTGTTGAGGCATATGTTGAAGTTACCGAGCTTATGGGTGCTGAAAAATATTTATACACTATGTGTGAAGGTCAAAATATTAATGGTCGTGTTGCTCCTACTTCAGACGCACGTCCGGGTGAAACCATCAAAATTACAATTGAACCCGGTAAGATTCATATTTTTGATAAGCAAACACAAAAAACCATTACAAACTGATTTTGTTTATTGTTTTTGTGCATACAAGGTTATAATCTTGTATGCACTTTTTTATTTTGTTTTTAAATATTTTAATGTGTGTATCATCGAATATTACATATATTGGAAATAAATTTGTAATTGTAGACATAATTTTTAAAATTTGTAATCAAATTGTAACTTTTTTTAACTTTTTTGCAAATTATACTTGAAAAATGTTTTGAAATTGTGTAAAATAACAATGTGTAGTGTATATTTAATTTTCGAATACAATTTAGGGGTGTTATTTTATGTCAAATAGACTGTTTCAGGGCATAATCCATCAAATGAAAGAAGTTATTGACCGTAAGTTTGGCGTTGTTGATGAAAACTATACTGTAATTGCGTGTAGCGAGTTAGGTAAAATTGGCGAAACACATGAAATAATACTTGCAGGCAACGGTAATTCTAATACGGGAGATACTTTTGTTAGAGGCTCCTACACATATAAAATGTTTGGTACACCTCAGCATTATGAGTACATATTGTTCGTTGAAGGCAGTGACCCTCAGGCTTCAAAATATGCTTCAATTTTAGCTATTGCTCTCTCAAATATAAAATTTTATTATGATGAGAAATATGACCGTACCAATTTTATTAAAAATGTCATTCTTGATAATATTTTGTCAGGTGATATCTATCTTAAAGCACGTGAATTGAGATTTAACAGCGATGTTTCAAGGACTGTCTTTTTAATTAGAGTAGCTTCTAATAATGATGTTTCTGTTTTTGATATTATACAAAATCTTTTCCCTGACAAAAATAAAGATTTTATTATAAATATCAGTGAAACAGATATAGCACTTGTTAAAGAAACGAAAAACGGTATTGAGTCTTCTGACCTTGAAAAGCTTGCCGGCTCAATTGTTGATACACTTTCAAGTGAGTTTTATTATACACATGCGGTTGTCGGTATTGGTACTACTGTTGACAGTCTAAAGGAACTTGCTCGTTCGTTTAAGGAAGCACAAGTTGCGTTGGAGGTTGGAAAGGTTTTTGATACTGAAAAGGCTATAGTAAGTTATGATAATTTAGGTATAGCAAGATTGATTTATCAATTACCCACAACTCTATGCGAATCTTTTCTTAAAGAAGTATTTAAAAGAGGCTCCGTAGAAAGTCTTGACCAAGAGACATTATTTACTATTCAAAAATTCTTTGAAAATAATCTTAATGTTTCAGAAACCTCGAGAAAATTATTTGTACACAGAAACACACTTGTTTATAGACTTGAGAAGATTAAAAAAATCACGGGGCTTGACCTTCGTGAGTTTGACCATGCCATAATATTTAAAATTGCGCTTATGGTTAAGAAATATCTTAAAGCTAATCCGGTTAAGTATTAAAAGAAAGAGTGATTACAATTAACGGCGATACTGTGTTATTTCAACAACAATTTAAAAGTGATGCGCCAATTATTGAATTTAAAGGCGTTTCAAAAAATTATGCTAACGGCACACATGCACTAGATGATGTTAATATAAGAATCAATAAAGGTGAATTTGTATTTGTTGTCGGTCCTTCCGGTGCCGGTAAGAGTACCTTTATGAAGTTAATCATGCGCGAAGAAAAACCAAACACCGGCGATATTACGGTAAATGGTTTTAAATTAACAAAAATGCACAGAAGGGATATACCTTATTTTAGAAGAACTATGGGAATTGTTTTTCAAGATTTTAGATTAATTCCTTCAATGAATGTATTTGATAATGTTGCATTTGCTATGCATGTTGTAGGTGCATCACGTCAAGAAATCAGAAATAATGTTTCCAGAGCTCTGAATCTTGTTGGTTTGGCTGAAAAAGCAAGATGTAAGCCTGCTGAATTATCAGGTGGTGAGCAACAACGTGTTGGTTTAGCTCGTGCGTTAGTAAATAAACCTAATCTAATCATTGCTGATGAGCCGACAGGAAATGTTGACCCTAATATGTCTTATGAAATAGTAGAGCTTTTAACCGAAATCAACCGTAGAGGTACTACTGTGCTAATGGTTACTCATGAGCATCAGCTTGTACGTGATTTTGGGCAGAGGGTTATCATGATTGAAAACGGCAGAATTGTTGCCGATAATGCGAACGGAGGTTTATTATGAAACTGACGAGCGTAAAATATTTAGTCGGCAATGGTTTTAAAAATATATGGCTTAATAAATTGATGTCATTAGCATCAATAGGTGTTCTTATTGCATGTATGTCTATTATAGGGTTAGCGGTTGCTTTATCATTAAATGTTGACCATACATTAAATACTCTTGAAAAAGAAAATGTTGTCATGGTGTTTTTTGATGATAGGAATGCTGCATTATATGGTAATAGTAATCCTGTTGATAAAGATAATAGTCATACGAACGATGAAACATATAATGATATTTCTGAAAATGACTATACTATACATTCATATGAAGACGCACTTATTCTTTGCTCAAAAATAGAAAAATTAGAAAATATTGCTTCTGTAAAATATTTTAGCGGTGATGATGCTTTAAAGAACACATTGAGTTCAATGACCGAAGAACAAGTTAAATATTATACAGATTTGCTTGATAGTGATGAATATGGCAACCCTATGCCGTGTGGTGCTAAGGTTTCATTTGTTTCACTCGAGTCTTTTGATGATACATTAAAAAGTGTTGAAGAGCTTGAAGGTGTTGACCATACCTATTCAACACGCGATATTGCAAATAAAATTACACTTTTAAATAAGGCTGTCGGTATTATCGGTTTTTGGATTGTTGCAATTTTAATGATTATTGCTTTAATGATTGTTTCTAATACAATCCGTGTTACTATGTATAGTCGAAAACTTGAAATTGGCATAATGAAAGCTGTCGGTGCTACAGATTCTTTTGTAAGATTACCATTTATGATAGAAGGTATTACAATCGGTTTGCTATCAGCAGTTATAACTTTAATTGTATTATATTTTGTTTATAACGCAGTTGAAGGTACAGTAAGCAATGTATTAAATATTACTAATTTAATACCGTTTAGTGATTTTGCTTGGCGAGTATCTGTTATATTTATTGGTATTGGTTGCTTTGCAGGTTTATTCTCCAGTGCATTTATGATAAATAAATATTTAAAAAAGGAAGGCAGTGAGTTCCGTGCACTTTAATTTTAAAAGGTGTATTTCATCATTACTTGTTATTGTTACAATATCAGCTTGTGCATTTATAACCGCACCATATAAAACAAGTGTTAAAGCTGCAACTCCTACTGTTGATGATTATAAGTCATATATAGCACAACTTGAGCAAGAACAAAGTGAAATACAAGCAGAAATTAATAGCTTGAAGTCTGATAAGAATGCAACACAAAAGGTTAAAAATGCCATTCAAAGAAAAATTGATAATCTACAGAGTCAAATAAATGCGTGCAATAGGCAAATTAACGATTGCGATACTAAGATTGACCAGTTGGAAAATGCGATAATCAATAAGAATAACGAGCTTGAGGAAACAAAGTATGTTTTCAGACAACGCTTGAGAGCTATTTACATGAGTGGTGGCTCATCAATATCGTCAATTGCCTTAATATTAAGTGCCGAAAATCTTGATGAACTTTTATCTAAATCTGAATTAGCTAAAAGTGTTAGTGCATTTGATAGTGCTTTGATGGATAAAATTATTGAAGATGTAAAAATTATTGAAGAGAGTAAAGTTCAAATTGCTAAGCTTTCCGATGAGCAAGAAGCGGTGAAAAAGACGCTTGATTCAAAAAAAGGTGAACTAATGACCGAAATGAAGGCTGTAAACGCTGATTTGTCTCAAATTGGCGGTAATATCAGCAATCTACAGTCGCAAGCTAATGCTATTGATAAAGCAATTCAAGAATATGAACAGTCTATTAGAGATGCTCTTGATGTTGGTTCAGACCAAACTCACGATGGTCAATTTATGTGGCCTGTTCCTGGATATAGATCTATAAGTTCGCCATATGGTTGGCGTAAAGACCCGTTTACCGGTAAAAGCAAATTCCATAAAGGTATAGATATTGCCGGTTCGGGTATCAAAGGAAAGCCAATCGTAGCAGCTGCAGACGGCACGGTTTCTCTTGCAGACTATAACAAAGGTGGATATGGTTACTATGTAATGGTTAATCACGGTGAGGATAGTAAGGGAGATAAATATGTTACGTTATATGCTCATATGACGAAATATATAGTAAGTGTTGGTCAAACTGTTAAAAAGGGACAAACAATAGGATATGTCGGCACTACGGGTGCATCGACCGGTTATCATTTACATTTTGAAATTCGAATTAATGGTGAAACAACTAATCCAACTAATTATTTTTAACGTATTGGGAGCTGAAATTTCAGCTCCCAATACGTTAAAAATAATTA
>JAZSAC010000032.1:0-6720 GCA_045601645.1 Acutalibacteraceae bacterium
AATGTCGTGCGTGTGAACACCCAGAATTTAAAGTATGACGTTTCTAAAATGAAAACTGTACGAGGATTTTACCTACCCAATATTGAAGATGTTGAAAACATAAAAAACGATGTTATGCACCTAAACACTTTTTTGTTGAAGGCTAAAATGTTAATTAGTTCTTTTCCAGCCGTTCAAATAAATGCGGAAGATTTAGTTTTTAGATTTGGTAAAGTTTTAAAAGACGAATCAACAGAATTTTGTGTGTTTACCTATACTCCAAATACTCCTACAGGGAAAGCATCGAAATATCCTCTAAAACTTGGCTTTTGGTGTGATAGAACAAGTAAAGAAAGACAAGTGAAGCAAGGACGCGGATTTTCGATTATACCACCAAACGGCATACAGGGGGATATAGAATTTCTTGCTAATGGCGAACTTGGAAAAGCTCGGGTTATAATAGTTTATAATGGCTCTTTTTATATCGTAAACATCCTTGATAAAAAAGGTGAAAAGATTATAACAAAAATCGAAAGTAATAACAATAAAGGTGAAAGAATTGAGTTGTATAATGCCAATAGAAAGGATTAAGTTTTGAAGAAAAATGAACGATAATTTTAAAATCATATACAAAATATTAAGTACGCTTGAAAAAGATATGGATTTGCAAGAGTTTGACCTTGAAAAAATTAGTTTTAATACACTTGGAATCAGCAAAGAACGATGGGCGAAATATATACAAATGATGGTAGATTCAGAATATATAAAAGGGATTCATGTTTATTATGATTGCACAGGTGAATTAGAAGTTGATAATAGTGGCATTTCTTTAACTTTAAAAGGTCTTGAGTATTTAACCGAAAACTCAATTATGCAACGAATATACAAATCTTTTATGTCGGTCAAGGATGTAATTAAGTGACTACACTTTTGACTACAATTTCTTTGTAGACTGTGGAGACAACACAGATTTATGAGTCTAAAAGGCACAAAACAGTGCCGAAAATACCCAAAATCACGGTGTTTACGGTATAGTCAAGCGAGTGGGAATAATAAAATTATTTCAGCAAAACTGAATTATCGTGTTTAGGGTAATTTCTTTTATCCTTTTCATTGGTAATTCTTCAATAAAAAAGTAAAGACCTTGCACATTCTTAATTGAATGTCGGCAAGGTCTTTTTTGTGACTTTTAAAAAGCTTTTTACTGTATTTTAAATATTTATATATATTTCTGCCTAATTTAAACACTTTAGTTTATAATTGAATTAATCCCGATTCCAACATTTTTTGTGCTGCCAAAAGAATTCCAACTTTAGCGCTATGAAAATTAAGTCCTCCCTGAAGCCAAATTGCAAACGGTTCTCTTAACGGTCCGTCTGCCGATAGCTCGATTGACGCACCTAATGTAAACGCACCCGCCGCCATAATAACCGGACTGTCATACCCCGGCATTGCATCAGGTTGGGGGGACGCAAACGAATCAACCGGAGAACCACTTTGCAATCCCTTGCAAAATGCAATCATTCCTTCGGCACTTTTTAATTGTATTGTTTGTATAATATCGGCACGTATTTCACTAGATGACGGTGTCACCACAAAGCCTAAACTTTCAAACAATGCTGCCGTAAATACTGCTGTTTTAAAAGCTTCTCCCACAACATGAGGTGCGGAAAAAAGTCCCATAAACAATTCTCTTGTATGCCCAAGTGAAGCACCGATTTCCAGTCCTACACCGGGAGCTGTAAGACGATATCCGCATTTTTCCACAAGGTAAGCTTTACCCGCAATATATCCACCTGTCGGTGCTATACCACCACCAGGGTTCTTGATTAAAGAACCTACAATAAGGTCAGCACCAACCTCTAAAGGTTCCTTCTTTTCAACAAATTCTCCGTAACAATTATCAACCACAACAATTGTTTTAGGAGATATTTTTTTAACCAAATTTGCCATTTTACCGATTTCTTCAACCGTCAAACTAGGTCTTGTGCTATATCCTCTTGAACGTTGTATGTAAGCTACCGCATAGTTTTTAGACCTTAAGAGTGCCTCGATTCTTTGTAAATCAGGTTTACCATTAAGTAAATCAACCTGCTCGTAATTAACACCAAAATCCTTTAAAGAACCATCAACATGGCCATCTATACCTAAAACACCTATTAAGGTATCATATGGGCGGCCCGTAAGACAAAGCATGGTATCATTAGGGCGTAAAATTCCAAAAAGTGCTACTGTCAACGTATGAGTACCTGATGCAAAGTTATGCCTAAAAATTGCCTTTTCAGCTCCTACACAATCGGCAAAAACCTGTTCTAAGGTATCTCTTCCTCTATCACCATAGCCATATCCGGTAGATGCAGCAAAATGCGACTCGGAAACACCGTTTTTAACAAACGCCGATAAAACCTTTTGCTGATTATATTCCGTCACGTTATCTATTAAGTTGAACTGATTTGAAATTTTTATCAATGCTTCATCAGCTACCGTTTTAATACGGCAATCAATATTGAAAAAGTCCATTCTTCCTCCTAATAATTAAGAGTGAAACAGTCACCCTTATTTTTAAATCCGTTTTTTATGTAAAACTCAGCTGCACTCTCTGTTATAGCAAAAATGCAACAATCAGGGTGCTTTGAACCTATATTTCCTAACAATTTATTTAAGCAACGGCTACCATTACCACGATTACGATTTTCCTTATCTACTGCAACGCCGGTTATAATTGCCGCTTTTTCAGTTACAAAACCTGCAACTGCCACTCCGAAATCATTTGTTGCATAGTCTGCCGCACCATGATTAAATCTTATGCAAAGGTCACAATAAAAGGCATCCTCATCGGCTAACACTATATCACCGTCCAACCCATTTTTTAAAAGAGGATAAACCTTAGAAGCACTGACTCTTACTGATTCATTGTTAAATGGGTTTTGGGAAAGCATAAAAATTTTAGCTTTATTTACAGTTTTTGCCTTAAACTGCAGACATTCAAAACTATCACTAAAAACCATAGCCTTGCAAAAAGTAAAATAACTGTCAAGCTCACAAAAGTCGGCGTTTTCTGTAATATAGAGTGAATATGCATGGTCAATTCCGCCGAAAAATGCAGTTATTTCTCCCTCAATTTCTTGACAAAACATGTCTACCCCTATACTCTCATCATACGCCTTACACAATGACTCAACGCGTACACCACTTAACGTTGCTAACGCCTTTTTTGGAATTTTTTTAGTTCTTTTTATCATTCGATTTCGCCTGATGCCATTTTTTCAATAAGCTTAACACATAAATCGCGTACAGCTTTTATATCATTAAAGCTTGCCACACATGACGGTGAATGTATATACCTGCAAGGCACCGATACCGCAACTGTTTTAACACCCCCACGACTTTGGTGTATCGCTCCGGCATTGTTGCCACCTGCAACAACAAATTTTACTTGATATTTTATATTTTCCTCAATTGCAATTTTTTTAGCCTTTTCAAAAAGCGTTTTATCATAAAGTGTTGCTCTATCCATAAACGAAAGCACAGCACCTTTATCAACAAAACAAACCTTTTTATCAGCCTCTACTCCCGCTATATCGGCTGCGGTAGTAGCCTCTATAACAACAGCATAATCAGGATTAACCGTGTATGCCGCGGTTTTTGCGCCTATCAGACCAACCTCTTCGCCTACTGTAAAGGTTGCATAAAAGTCATACTGTGGTTTACTGTTGATAATATCAATTAACGCCCAACAGCCTATACGGTCATCAAGTGCTTTTGAAATAATAAGCTCACCCAAATTTTCAAAGCTACTATCGAAAAAAGCCACATCACCGACATTCACCTTTTTCTCAGCCGTCGACCTATCGGATGCACCTATATCTATACAAAGTGAGTCAATTGTAGGCATCTTTTCCTTTTCATCGTTACTTAACAGATGAACAGGCTTTTGACAAATAACACCCACCATACCATTAATAATAACACGACGAGATAGTAAAACCGAAATATCAATACCACCGACAGTTGTGAATTTAAGCATACCATTATCAGTAATTGATGTGATAATCAGCCCTACCTCATCCATATGAGCATCCACCATAACGATTTTATCAGCGGCTTTCCTGCCCTTAACAAATGCAATTATATTGCCTAACGGGTCAATTTTTATTTCTGAATTATCTTTTATTTTTTCTATAATATATTCTCTGACGGCATCTTCTCTTCCCGAAACCGCGCCGAGTTCACATAAATTTTTAAGCTCTTTCATATATTTCCTCAGACTTAATTTTAATAAATTCTGCTAAAATAAGGGCTGTACTCTCAATATCATCTATGCAAACAACCTCTGCCGGCGTGTGCATATTTCTTAACGGAATTGACAGAAGTCCGCAGGGAATTCCGCTTTTAGTAACAGTTATATGGTCGGCATTGGTTGCAGTTTTTCCGCCCATAACCTCTGTTTGATAATTCGTTCCTATTAAATTAGCGGCTTTTTTCAACTGCTCAGTTATATCCTTAGACAATATTGGCGAAATGCCAATCATTGCACCCTTTCCTAAAATCCCGCATTCATCATTTGAAACGCCTTGCTGATTTCCAAAAGAAACATCAACCGATACAGCACATTGCGAATTTAATGTAAAGCTTTCTGTTTTTACACCTGAACCGCCAATTTCTTCCATATCACTAAACAATAATATCACATTACAATTCAATTCTTTATTTTGAAGCAACTGTGCACAGCGAATAAGCGCCGCAACACCCGAACGATTGTCAAGAGCTTTTGCTGTTACATAATTTTCTCCCAATTCGGCAAAGTTTTGTTCAAAGGTTACCCTGTCACCAACCGAAATAATATGTTTTGCAGCCTTACCAAGACCTGTATCAATATACAGCTCATCTAGCTTTAAAACACCAATTTCATTCTGTCGCAAATGCGGGGGAACACTGCAAAAAACACCCTTTACAATACTTTTAGCATGAATCTTAACCTTCATTGCCATTAACATGCGACTATCAATACCACCTGCTGCCGCAACCGAAACAAAACCATTGTCATCAATATTAGTGACCATCATACCGATTTCATCTATATGTGCATCAAGCATAATGGTATAATCCTTCTTACCCTTGATTTCAGCAACCAGACTATTTCCGCTTAATTTTATTTTTGCAAATGATGAAATGTGTTTTTTTGCAACCTCTAATGCATCACCGATACCGCCGATACAATCAGCCTCGCAAAGCTCTTTTAAAATTTGTTTTATTCCTTCCATTATACTCCTTACAGTCTAGAAACAAGTTCTTTGAAATGATTGCCGCGTGCAACAAAGTTGGGATAAGCATCAAAACTTGCACACGCAGGGCTAAGCGTGACAATATCGTCAGGCTCTGCCATTTCATGAGCTAATTTAACCGCCTCCTCAAAATTATTAACCTTTACTATCTTCGGGTTGCCGTTACAATAATTACTATCTTCTCGTACGGCTTTTTCTATTTTTTCTGAGGTAGGACCTGCTAAAATCAAAAGTTTTACCTTTTCGGTAATATATGGTGCCATTGGCTCAAACGGTATATGCTTATCATAACCTCCTGCAAGCAATATGACCTTTTGCTTAAATGCTTTAAGACCCGCAATTGTTCTTGTAGGACTAGAGGCAATTGAATCATTATAATACTTTACCCCATCAACCTCTCTGACAAACTCAATTCTATGCTCAACGCCTGTAAATTCATGTGCCACCTTACAAATATTGTCTGCGCCGACATATCCCCATACTGCCGAAATTGCCGCCAAATAATTTTCTACATTATGCTCACCTATAATGGTTATATCGTCTTTATGAAGCAACGGAACAGAAATTGACCGATAGGAAAGATTTAAGTAACCGTCCTCACCCAGCCATGCCCCATTTTTGACAGGTCGTTTCATAGAAAAAAACATCTTTTGTCCCCTCACCTCATTAGTAAAACCTGCCGTTATTTCATTATCAATATTAAGAACCGAGCGTGAAAATGCGTTTTGATGCAGGAGTATGTTTTTCTTTGCGTTAATATACTCGTCCATATCCTTATGCACATCAAGATGATTAGGTGTGACATTAGTTACTACAGCAACATCAGGACCTTTGCGCATAGAAATCAATTGAAATGAGGATAGTTCAACAACCACAAAATCCTCGACTGACATTTTTTCAATTTCAGGCAACAACGGGGTTCCTATATTACCGCCGACAAACACCTTCTTTCCCTCTGCTTTCAGCATTTCGGTAATCAAGGTTGTTGTAGTAGTCTTGCCGTCAGAACCTGTGACAGCAAAAATAGTAGCAGGACAAAGGTCAAAAAACACCTCCATCTCACTTGTAACGGCAATTCCGTTATCACGTGCTTTTTGTAATTCAGGCTGGTTAAAAGGCATACCAGGTGTTCTGAAAATAATATCAACCTCAAGATTGCGAAGATAATCCGCCCCTAATCTTAATACAGCACCCATCTTTTCAAGACCATCTGCTATATCACCTATTTGCTCTCTGGTCCTACGGTCGCAAGCATATACTTTAGCACCCATATTAATAAATTTTTCTATCAACGGAGTATTACTTACACCTATTCCGCACATAGCAACCCTTTTGCCTTTAATATGCTTAAAAAATTCTTTGCAATCCATAACACAGCTCCCTTAAAAATTACTATTGCATAACTTTACATTATATATTATACTTTTTTATTTTATAAATATCAATATAAAGAGAT
>JAZSAC010000033.1:0-3724 GCA_045601645.1 Acutalibacteraceae bacterium
CCCGGTAGACTACCGGGTTGATAGGCTGCATGTGTAAGCACGGTGACGTGTTCAGCTAGGCAGTACTAATAGACCGAGGGCTTGACCTTTAACCTCTTTAGTTCCTTTTCTTGTTCAGTTTTCAGGGTGTGTTTTGAAAAGTATGCTTGATATATGTGCTGTTATGATAAGTAACAGCACTTTTTATTTATAAAATATAACTCTTAAATAAAAAAGCGACATAGAGAACATAATCCATTAGGATTAGGTTTCTATGTCGTTTTTTTAGTTATTTGTTTTCATCGCAACCGCAACCGCACGTGTTGTCTAAGTCACATGGACGCGGGGGAAAGAAATCGTCGGTAGGAAATTTAATCTTCCTGAAAACTTCGCAGGGACTGTCTGTAGAATCTCCGCATTGCTTTTCGGGCACACAAAAATCATACACGGGAACTAACATTTGTACATTTCTAATCAATTGAATAACAGTGAAAAGACCGAGAGTTACAAATACTGTTTTGTTACTGCTTTCATTGCAGGTATCAATACAACCACCGATTGCAACAGATATACTTGCGGGAATATATCCAGGAAGGTCACAGGCACAGTGACAATCTGATAATCTTGCTGATAATGCAATAGGCTCAACACTTTGAACAACACATTTGGGACTATTTCCACTGCAAACTGATTTGTGATTACAGTTGTCATCGGCAATATATTCATTTGTAAATGTTTTAACACTTCCTTCACTTCCATAGAGAATAGCTTTCTTACTGTAGAAACATATTCCTCGAGCCGTTGCAGGACAGGTATGTGGTGCTGTGAAAACATCTAACTCTACAACAAAGAAGAATGTTAAATCGCAGGAATAGAAGCCTCTGTTGAATGTGACGGGTTCAACATCTATGTTTACATCAATAATTTGAGCTGAGCGTATCTTTACACTTACTGCGCTATTAATTAATTGTTGTTCGCTTGGTGAAAAATAACATCTCATATCGGTAACACAGTCACGGTCACAGCAAGAGTCGTAAACTCTACCTGCATCAATACATACAGCTTCCTTAAAATTCGACGAATTGGTAGGGCAATTCTGATTAATATCTGCCATAGGTTATCCTCCTAATTGTTTTTTTGCTAAGCATTGGTTAAAAACCTCATAAACTTAACTTCCTTACATTCTATTCAGTATATTCGGTTTTGTTAATAAAGAACTTAACATATAATTAGGTTAAGTAGATGATCGAAGGTAATAAAAGATTTGACAAAATAGGTTGTGTAATATAAAATAAATAAAAAGTAGGTGTATTTATGGAAGGTTTTATTGAAATATTAAAAACGGTCTTATATGGTATTATTGAAGGAATTACTGAATGGTTACCTATAAGCAGTACAGGGCATCTTATTCTTTTTGAAGAATTGTTTTGGAATAAAACTGATACAGCATTTATGGAAATGTTTCGAGTTGTAATTCAACTAGGTGCAATTTTGGCTGTTATTGTTATGTTTTTCAGAAAGCTTAATCCCTTTTCTTTAAAAAAGGACGCTATTGCTAAACGTTCCACATGGGAAATGTGGTTTAAGGTAATTATAGCATGTCTTCCTGCTGCGGTTGTAGGTTTACCATTTGATGATGTTTTAGATAGGCTTTTTTATAATTTTCCGACAGTTGCAATTATGCTAATCATCTATGGTGTGATTTTTATTGTTATCGAATCAATGAAGAGACATGAGCCTAAAATCAACGATATATCCTCAATGTCTTATAAAACAGCACTATTTATAGGATTTATACAGCTTCTTTCACTTATTCCCGGTACCTCGCGTTCGGGGGTTACCATTATCGGTGCAATGCTTTTGGGCTGTTCACGTTCTGTTGCGGCAGAGTTTTCGTTCTTTTTAGCAATTCCTGTAATGTTTGGTGCCAGTTTGTTAAAATGTGCTTCATATGCCAAGGATATTATAGGCGGTGAGGTAGCTATGATGAGTTCAATACAATGGTTGATTTTAGCAGTGGGTATGGTTGTAGCTTTTTTGGTATCAGTGTTGGCAATAAAGTTCCTTATGGAATATGTAAAGAAGCGCAATTTTAAGCCATTTGGTTATTATCGAGTTATTTTAGGTGTTATATTATTAGGATATTATTTCCTAGCAAAATAAGGAGAAGAAAAATGCTGATTTGTATAGATATAGGAAATACAAATATTACTATTGGTGTTTATAAAGATGATAAACTGAAATTTACGGCACGTCTTGCAACAGATACACGACGTACTGCAGACCAGTATGCTATTGAAATACGTGATATTTTAAATATTTACGATGTTGGGCAAGGTGATATAACCGATGCGGCTATTTGCTCGGTTGTTCCGTCTGTTGGCACTGCTGTTTCACGTGCAGTTGCACATTTATTTGGTATAGAACCAATTTTAGTGAGTCCCGGTGTTAAAACTGGATTGAACATTAAAATTGACAATCCGGCACAGTTGGGTGCCGACCTTGCTGTAGGTGCGGTTGCTGCGTTGGCAAAGTATCCTACACCATGTATTGTTATTGATTTAGGCACAGCATCAACTATAAGCGTTATAGGTAAAAATGGTGAGTTTTTAGGAGGCGCTATTGCGGCAGGTGTTAAGTTGACACTTGATGCATTGGCTTCGCGTACAGCTCAGCTTCCCGCAATTAGTATTGAGGCTCCGAAAAAGGTTATTGGAACAAATACGGCAGATTGTATGAAATCAGGTCTTGTAATAGGGGCTGCCGCAATGCTTGACGGCCTTATTAAGAGAATGGAAGATGAACTCGGACAAAGTGCTGCTGTTGTTGCAACAGGGGGAATTGCCGCTGACGTTATAGGCTTTTGTGAGCATGAAATTTTTCTTGATGAAAACCTTTTGTTAGACGGATTAAAAATAATTTATGAGAAGAATAAATAAAAAAATAGCGTTACATCTTATAAGATGTAACGGTATTTTTGTAATTCGATTTAAATCTTTTTTATAGCATTAGTAACTCTAAATAAAGCAGGTGCGGCAACTGCGTTAAGTATAAATTCTATTATAAAGTTAATACCGACAATACCGGTAATTATATATACCATAAGTTCGGTTCCGCCTGCCCAATCCGTTAAGATATCTTTAAAAAAGATGAGTGTTGAAATACAAAATAAACCTGTGTTTGCAATAGGTGCTGCTAATGCTGCAAGTATTATTGCCAGATAGGGCTTGGTGCTTCTTAAACGGCAGTTACTTATTATTCCTGCTACAAATCCGGCAAGTGCACCTTTTGCGATACAAATTAAAGAGGTTAAAAAAGGATTAGCTGTAAATAAAACATAACCACCGCCATCGAGACCTGTAATACAACAAACGACAACAACTATTCCAAACAGAGCACCTAAAACTGTTCCGACTCTTGTTCCGTAAAGCACGGCACCTAAAACTATTGGTATAAGAACAAAGGATAGGTTGAAAGTGCCGATTTTTATTACATAGCTAAGTAGTTGAAAAACTATTATTACTGCAGCAAACAATCCTAAAATTGCAACTTTCTTAGACGCGTTGTTTTTTGACATAACTATTACCTCCGATACTGTCCGTTTAGGGTACAGTTCATAAATTTTCAAGTATTAACCTGTATACATATTTTAACAGTTTTTTTCTAAACAGTCAACAATTAGAATAAAAAATCTTTACTTTAGCTAAATTTTAAGTGTCTAAAAAGTAAAGTTTTGTTACAATAA
>JAZSAC010000034.1:0-3280 GCA_045601645.1 Acutalibacteraceae bacterium
ATAATAAGGTCTATTGCTTTACAGTGGTCTTCAACATATAGCCAGTCACGAACGTTAAGGCCTTCACCGTAAACCGGAAGAGGCTTGTCGTTTAAAGCATTGGCAATCATGAGAGGAATCAATTTTTCGGGGAAGTGATAAGGTCCATAGTTATTAGAGCAACGGGAAATTGTTACCGGCAAACCAAAGGTTCTATGGTATGCCAAAACAAGCAAGTCTGCACCTGCTTTTGAACTGGAATAAGGAGAAGAAGTGTGAATGGGTGTTTCTTCTGTAAAGAAAAGGTCAGGACGGTCAAGTGGCAAATCACCGTAAACCTCATCAGTAGAAACCTGATGATAACGGGTTATTCCGTATTTACGGCAGGCGTCCATAAGGACCTGTGTTCCCAAAATATTTGTTTGCAAGAAAACCTCCGGATTTTCAATAGAGCGGTCAACGTGGCTTTCTGCCGCAAAGTTAACAATAATATCCGGTTTTTCTTCCTCAAAAAGCTTGTAGACACCGTCTCTATCACAGATGTCAAGCTTAACAAAACGGAAGTTTGGGTTTCCCATAACAGGCTTAAGTGTAGAGAGATTACCTGCATAGGTTAGTTTATCTAAACAAACAATTCTATAATCAGAATATTTATTTAACATATGAAAAATGAAATTTGAACCGATAAATCCGGCACCGCCGGTAACAATAATAGTCATAATAATCGTCCTTTTAACCTACTATATCAATATATTTACCATCAATTACATCTTTTAAATATTGGCCGTATTGATTTTTCTTTAAAACCTCATAAACCTTAAGAACATCTTCTTTCGAAATCCAACCATTTAGGTATGCTATTTCTTCAAGACAAGCAATTTTTCTATGTTGATGCGTTTCAACCGTTTTAACAAAGTTGGTTGCATCAACTAAGCTCTCGTGTGTACCTGTATCTAACCACGTAAAGCCTTGTCCCAACAGTTCAACATTCAAAGCGTTATTTTCCAAATAGATTCTGTTAAGGTCGGTTATTTCCAATTCGCCTCTTGCCGAAGGTTTGAGATTTTTTGCATACTCAACAACTTTATTGTCATAGAAATAAAGGCCTGTAACACAATAATTACTTTTTGGCTTTTGTGGTTTTTCTTCAATAGAAACGGCCTTTCCGTTTTTGTCAAATTCAACGATTCCAAAACGCTCAGGGTCATCCACATAATATCCAAAAACGGTAGCACCTTTGCCGTTGTTAGCATTTTCAACGGCGGCACGCAACCGCTTTTTCAAGCCGTGCCCTGCAAAGATATTGTCACCCAATACCATACAAGCAGTATCATTGCCGATAAAGTCAGCACCAATAATAAATGCTTGTGCTAATCCATCAGGAGAAGGCTGAACGGCATAAGAAAGATTAACACCGAACTGTTTTCCGTCTCCAAGCAGTTCCTCAAAGCGAGGAGTGTCTTGCGGAGTAGAGATGATTAAAATGTCTCTTATTCCCGCCGTCATAAGCACAGACATAGGATAATAAACCATTGGTTTATCATAAATTGGTAAAAGCTGTTTGGAAGTAACCTTCGTCAGCGGATACAAACGTGTACCGGAACCACCTGCTAAAATAATACCCTTCATTTGTTACACCTCAAATTTACAATTTTTATTTTGATAAACAGCACAGACTGTTAGAGATAAAACCATTATACCGATGGGGTTAGTGAGAAAAGGATTAAAAAAGCTTGTAACAAGTATGCCAATATAAGCAGATATCATAATAAGATTTCTTGTTTTAATATTTTCTGATTCATTTTGAGTGCTAGATACCCAAAGAGGCAAATATTGCTTTATTTGATGTGCTATAAATCCTAAAAATGTCATTAAAAATAACAGTAGCCCAACAATACCTGTTTTCATAAGAATATCATGGTACATATATTCTATTTTGCCATCATTTCTTATATCGTCAAGATTTTCTCCCAAACCATTACCAAAAATCGGTTTTGAAGCTATTTTTTGTTTAGCCATATTTAATGTCTTAATACGCATTAATACCGAAGCCGCATTGTTTTGGTCTGTAACGCTTAAATCAGAATCATCAGAGAAAATATTATCAATATTATCATTTGAATTTGTGCCATCTAGAACAATTAGATTAGGGTCAAAACGATTTATTATCTCGACAAAAGCAAGCGGTTTGCCATAGCAGGCCCAAGATGCTGAAAACAAAATGATAATACCTGCCAGAACAGAAGCAACGATTTTTAAATAGGTTTTCCAATACTTGAAGCTTAAAATCAATACTAATATTGCCGATGCAACAAGACCAAGCCAAAAGCCCCTGGTATATGACAATATACATGCGAAGAGTAGCAGAGATTCGGAAATATAGTAAAAAATCAATTTGCCCTTTTCGGTTTTATTTAATTTTATTATTTTCCATACTCCGTATATCATTGCGACCTGTATTACAATTCCGCTTCTAAAATATATTCTTTGCAGTCCTGTTTGCAGAGTTGCTAATCCGCCTGAATTTCTTGAATTAATTAAAATGTTAATTTCGGTCAATGTTTCATTGCTTTGAAATGCTAAAAAGAAATGCAGAAAAACGACAACAACCGATAATATTAAACTACAAATAAAAAATACATTTATAGCCTTGTCGATTTTTGATTCAGTGTTTATTATAGATAAAAATGCAGGTATTAAAGCTAATGACATAAAAGATGTAGCATCAGAAATTATGAATTTCAATGAATTTCCCGTTAGATAACCAATTCCAGCGCAAAAAATCAAATAAACTAAGAAAGCAATGGTTATAATGACTTGATTGTTTTTAAAAAGTGATTTTAGATTTCTGAAAACTGCCGGTAATGAAAAGATAAAGCACAATGAAAAAATAATTATTCTAATGCTTAAAGGCCCAATTTGAAGCCATCTTCCGCTATTTCCTAACGCACATTCTCCTATGTAAATCATCATAAGAAAAAAGGCTGTTTTATCAAATATATTTTGCATTCCTTTTATCTTCATTTTAATCTCCTTTTAATGATAAAAACCGTAATGTTTTATATTTAAAACAAAGTTTCAATGCTCTTTTACCTACAAGCATCAAATATTGCAATTTTTGATTTCTGAAAATATATTTATAGTCATTTTTAAATATTTTAAATCTTACAAGAGCAGATTCAAACGGAGGTGTTTCTGTTCCTGAAAATGAATGGCTACATTTATAATTAAGAACCTTTATTTTATTGCCTCTTGCCGTCATGTCAGATATAAAATTATGGTCAATTCCGTCAAGAAAAAT
>JAZSAC010000035.1:0-3659 GCA_045601645.1 Acutalibacteraceae bacterium
TATTGATGACTGAGCTGTAACCAATTGAACACGTTGGTCAGAAATTTGTGAAGAATAGGTGTTAAGATTTTTCGTTAATTCTTCAATTTGTCGAGAAATAATTTCACTATTTCCTATAAGTCCGTTTAATTCATTTTCAAATTCAGCTGCACTTTGTGATAATGCATCAATTTCTTGCTGCTTAGCTTCAATAGTTTTGATACGTTCGTCTATTTCTGTTCGTGATTTAGAATCTGAATTTTCTATATCTGAAATATCATCACGTAATCTTTTTATTGTTTCATCGTTATGTAATATTGTGGCATTATGAAGGTTTATTTCACCTATAAGGCGAGTTATTTCCTCTTCAAATTCTGCAACAGTACGACGCATTTCATCAATTTGTACATTTATTGTAGAGTACCTTTCAGAGTTAGATTCAATCGTTGCTGCAATCTCTTGAATACTACTTTCAACCTCGTTATAATGTGCAGATGCAAGAGTGATTTTTTCTTCTTGTTGTTTTAGTAAATCACCCGACTGATTAAGTGAATGAAGCCAAAGACCAATCTCCAGCTTTTTTCTGATTGAAGCAAGTTCTAAAAATTTTTCGGCTTTTTTAGCTTGGTCCTCTAAAGGTCCAACTCTGCTTTCAAGCTCTACCATAATATCTTTTAAGCGAAGCATATTATCGTCAGCAGCAGAAAGCTTACGCTCAGCTTCTATTTTTCTATAACGATAGCGCGAAATTCCACTGGCTTCCTCAAAAATATCACGACGCTCATCAGATTTTGAACTGACAATATTATCAATCTTACCCTGACCTATCATTGAATATCCATCGCGTCCGAGACCGGTATCCATGAACAATTCATGAACGTCCTTAAGACGCACTACGGCCTTATTTATTAAATACTCACTCTCATGTGAGCGATAATATCTACGTGTAACAGCGACCTCATCATTATCAAAATTCAAACTACGGTCACGGTTATCCATAACAAGAGTAACCTCGGCAAAGCCATGGGGACGTCGCTCAGTAGTACCACTGAAAATAACGTCTTCCATAGATTGTCCGCGTAATGTCTTGGTGGATTGCTCACCCAAAACCCAACGAACAGCATCTGAAATATTACTTTTTCCACTTCCGTTAGGACCGACTACCGCAGTTACTCCTTTGCCGAAACGCAAAACCGTCTTATCAGCAAAGGATTTAAAGCCTTGAATTTCTATCGATTTTAAGTACAACTATTACCCATCCTTTCAACCGTAACATCAGAAATATTAACACCTTCATCTGCAACGACTGTACATTTATATCCCATTTGCATAAATAAATTTATATTTTTCTTTTTATTTCCAACTAGTTTTGAGACATTTTTAGGAGAAACACGTAAAACATATTCGCCCTTCTCTTTTAAATTTATCAAAACCTTATCAAAAAACGCCTTGCTCTCACACAACTCGCCGAACGCTGCATGCCATGGTCCTGCAACATAACTATCAGCGTTAATCGTGTGTAAACCTAACCGAATAACCTTTATATTGTTATCATTAAACATTTTAACAAGCCTTGCGCAAAGCGTAACAGTTTGTTCTAAACAGGGCGGTGTGTATTCACCATTTAAAAACAGAGCTTCAAGTTTAGTGTTTTTTAATGTAATTGTTGGATAAATTCTAACCGTATCCGGTTTAAGCTTGATGATTTCTTCGGCTGTAAAAATATCTAATTCATCAGAACTCTTATATAACCCTGTCATCATTTGAAGTCCTAATTCAAAACCGTTTTTTTTAATGGCATTACTCGCATATTTCACATCAGCTGCCGTATGCCCTCTATTATTACTCTTCAAAACATCATCACTCATACTTTGAGCACCAAGCTCAATAGCAGTAACACCATGTTTCTTTAATACATCAAGAATCTCTTCATTAATACAATCAGGTCTTGTAGATATTCTTATACCTTTAACATTTTTATTTACTACATGACGATAAGCAGTTTTTAATAACATCATCATATATTCACGGTCAACGGCCGTAAAGCTGCCACCAAAAAAAGCAAGTTCTGTATTCTCAGCATTATAATTATCAGAACTCATAGCTAATGAAACAGCATTATCGATATCATCATGGTTTGGTTGTTTTACAGAACCGGAAATAGAATGCTGATTGCAAAAGCTACATAAATTTGGACAACCTAAATGCGGAACAAAAACCGAAATGTTTGCATGACTCATTTTTCTTGCCCCATAAGAATAAGTGCTTGCTTAGCGGCATATTGTTCTGCTTGTTTTTTGCTATGTGCAACGCCGACTCCTATAACATTTGAATTTAATCTAACCTCAACAGTAAATGTTTTATCATGGTCGGGACCATCTTCGTTTATTAAATTATATGACAGTTCCTCACCGGGATTTTTTTGAATAATTTCTTGTAGTTGAGTTTTATAATCATGAAATGCATCTTCAACAGTATGATTAGTAATCTCAGATTTTACAAACCTCATTACATGGTTTTTTGCCGCCTCAAAACCACCATCAAGATATATAGCGGCAAGTAATGCCTCAAATGCATCAGCAAGAATTGAAGGCCTTTCTCTTCCACCGTTTTGTTGTTCACCTTTACCTAAAAACAAAAAACGTCCGAGTTGAATTTCTTTCGCAAAAGCCGCAAGTGATTTTTCACAAACAAGAGATGCTCTGAGTTTTGTCAATTCACCTTCCGGAAGCTGTTTAAAATTGATAAAAATATATTCAGACACAATAATAGATAAAACCGAATCACCTAAAAATTCCAGACGTTCATTCGACTCATGAATACTTTTAACCTCATTTATATATGAGGTATGAGAAAGCGCTCTTAGCATTAAGGTTTTATCCTTAAACGTATAACCGATAATACTTTCTAAATCTTGCATTTTACACCTTTAATCCTTTGTTGTTTCGCAAGCACCTGTTATATCCTCGGCAATTTTACCGATAACATCTTTTTCAACACAAATCATAGCTTGCTTAATTGCATTTTTAATTGCTTTAGCATTGGAGCTGCCATGAGCCTTAATAACCGGCTTTTTAACACCCAAAAGCGGTGCCCCACCGACATCACTGTAATCCATAAATTTTTTTAAACCTTTTAACTGCTTTTTCACAAGTAAATAAGACATTTTAGTTTTAAAATTAGTTGTAAAAACGCCTTTTATCAAATTCATTAAATTTCCTGCAACGCCCTCATAAAGCTTAAGAGCAATATTACCGGTAAACCCATCTGCAATTGCGGCATCGCAAGTGCCGGAAGGTAAATCTCTTGCCTCAACGTTACCTATAAAGTTTATATTGCTGTTTTTTAACAACTTATATGCTTCTAATTGTAATGGTCCACCCTTTGTATCCTCTGTACCAATATTTATAAGACCGACTTCAGGGTTTTCAATGCCCTCAACATTTTTTAGATAAATTGAAGACATTATTGCGAATTGCTGAAGCATTTCAGGACGACATTCAGCATTAGCACCTACATCCATAAGCATAAATCTTCGGGTTGTAGATGGTAAAACTGTGCCCAATGCAGGTCTCTTAACACCTTTAATTCTTTTTACAATAAATGTAGCACCTACAACAATAGCACCTGTACTGCCCGCCGATACAAATGCATCTGCATTATCATCAGATACTAGTTGC
>JAZSAC010000036.1:0-10570 GCA_045601645.1 Acutalibacteraceae bacterium
TGACCAACAAGGAGGTGTGTTATACATAGACTCATTTTCAGCCATAACCTTGTAGCTGCAAACAGTAGGTACTGTGGCATCAAGCTCGTCACTTAAAAGGTCTTCGCGAACAATAACAATGGTAAGACCTGCAGGTGCAACGTTCTTTTGCGCACCGGCATAAATCAATCCAAATTTAGAAACATCAACCGGTTCAGATAAAATGCATGAGCTCATATCGGCAACAAGCGGAACGCCGTTGGTTTCCGGTATATAGTCCCATTTGGTTCCGAAAATAGTATTGTTAAAGCAAATATGAACATAATCTGCATTGGGTGTAAGTTTTAATTCCTCTTGACGCGGAATACGGGTAAAGTTTTCTTCTTTAGTAGTAGCAGCTAAATTAATTTTATCACTATATTTTTGTGCTTCCTTATACGCTTTTCCGGAGAACTGACCTGTAACAACATAATCAGCAACACCTGTTTTTAAAAGATTCATGGGAACACTTGCAAATTGAAGTGAAGCACCACCCTGCAAAAATAAAACCTTGTAATTCTCAGGAATATTCATCACTTCACGAAGAAGTGCCTCTGCCTCTTTAATAATAGCATCATAAACCTTAGAACGATGGCTCATTTCCATTACACTCATACCTGAGCCTTGATAGTTCATCAAATCATCTCTTGATTTTTCAAGAACCGACAAAGGAAGCATTGACGGACCTGCCGAAAAATTAAAAATACGGTCATACATAGCAAACACCAAATCCTTTCAAAAACCGAAACACTGCAAATAAATTTATTAATTGTTATCGGTAAATATACCAGCCTTTTTGGTCGACTGAAACCATATTTTGCGTGAAAACGCATTTACTAAAACAAGTTTGCATATTTTTTAACAAAGTATTTGCTTTAGCGTTAGATCGATTATACATGTTTGTGACATATTTGTCAATCGTTATTACAAAATAATTATTATTTTATAATAATTTTTCTTTTTGCAGAAAATAACAGCACAAATTACAAAATATCCATAAAAAAACAACTAAGTAACAATTTTGTTGCTTGTTTTAGTGAATATAAGATGGTAATATATAATTTGAGATAAAATTTATAACTATAATAAAAAATATTTTTAAATTCAACAAAATAAATAAACCCTTGGATTTTTTGAAAAAAGTATACATTTTTAACTAAGTCGGTTTTGTTTATATAACAAGGAGGATAATAATTTGGATTATTTAAACATAACGGTAATTATACCTTCATTAAACCCTGATGAAAAGCTACTGAATACAGTTTGTGAGCTTGAACAAAATGGTTTTGATGACATTATTATCGTAAACGACGGCAGTGATGAGCAATACCTTAAATACTTTCCTAATCTTGATGAACATCCCTGTTGTACTATACTAAGTCACCGTCGCAATCGCGGCAAAGGCGCAGCACTTAAATCCGCTTTCAAGTTTTTCCTTAATTTTCGTCAAGATAAAGCGGGCGTCATTACAATTGATTCGGACGGTCAACACAGAATAGAAGATATTATCAACTGTGCAACCATTATGTGCCAAAAAGATGTTGCCGTCTTGGGTTGTCGTAATTTCAACCTTCCGAACGTACCCGCAAGAAGCCGTTTCGGGAATAAATTAACCAGTGTTATCTTTAAGCTCTTTTGCGGTCTTAAGGTTTCCGATACTCAAACAGGACTTCGTGCAATTCCCGCAAAACACATCGAAGATTTAATTAACGTAAAGGGGTTGCGGTATGAATATGAAACCAACATGCTTCTCGAATTTAAAAAGAGAGCTATTGGGTTTGAAGAAGTTCCCATCGAAACAGTTTATATTAATGATAACGAAACCTCACATTTCAGACCGTTTGTTGACTCAATTAGAATTTATAAACTGATTTTTTCCTTTATGTTCAGTTCGCTTATCAGCATGGCGGTTGAAGTTTTGGCTTTCTATCTGCTCTTAAAATTCATATTTAAAGGTGGCTACGATATAGCACTTGCCACAATTGTGTCGAGATTTGTTTCATCTGTTGTTAACTTTTATCTAAACAGAAAAAAGGTTTTCTGTACAAGCGAAGGACTGTGTCGAACATTGCTTCGCTATACTGTTTTAGCTATCCCACTAGCGTTGGGCTCTATGCTCTCAATTAAAGGTCTTACTCTGTTATTCGGCGCTAAGAGTGAACTTGTAAAAACCTTATTTAAAATAGTAGTAGATACCATTTTGTTTTTTGTAAGCTTCCGTGTGCAACAAAATTGGGTTTTTGCACCTGCCAGAAAAAAAGTTGCCAAAGAAAAAGTTCCTAAGCAAAAACTTTCTGTAGGCAAAATAATCGGCAGAAGCTTTGCTTGTATAGGTACTGCCCTTGCGTATATTATTGTTTCTGTTTTTATTCTTTTGGGTGTTATCGCAAGAGGACCTAGCATCACTTTGCGTAATGCTTTGGTGCTTTCGGCAATGCAAGCAAGTGCAACAAAGTGGGTGCCTGGGCTGTTCCTCTCGGACGAGGTGGTTCAAAGTATCGTTGATAAAAGCTATATCGATAGCAAGGTTGTTATTGATATGGATCAATATGTTCCAAGTGAAGATGATAAAAAAAATGAATTTAAGGACTATCCGGACGGATTGAAATATATACCTGCCAACTATCCTAATTTTAAAGCATATATTATGCTTGTATCCGACCCTAAGCGTGTTTATGTCGGCACATCCTCAAATAATTTCAACACAGCCGGTGAGGGTAAACGAATTTTCGCAATGGCTAAACAGGAAAATTTCATTGCTGCTATTAACGGTGGTGAGTTTGCCGATGATGGCGGTGTAGGTAATGGCGCAAGACCTATGGGTCTTACATATTCAAAGGGAAATTGCGTTTGGAACGATGGTAATAAAAGAACCTTTATTGGTATAAGTAATGATAACAAGCTTGTTGTCACCGAAAATATGACCAAAGCACAGGCCGATGAGATAGGTATAAGAGATGCCGTTTCTTTCCAAAAAGGTAATGTCCTTATAAGTACCGAAAATGGTGAAACTCAAGCTTATTATAAGCCTTGGAACACCGGTGCCGCTCAAAGAACGGCTATTGGCCAACGTGCTGACGGAACATTTATTTTTGTTGTCACCGATGGTCGTACCGCAAGCAGTATAGGTGCTACATACGATGAAATGATTAATATTATGCTATCATACGGTGCTGTAACTGCCGCACTATTAGATGGTGGTTCTTCATCTATGATGTATTATGAGAATTATTACGAAAAGTACGATATAGATAAGTCAAAGCTTGATGAATATCAGCTTCAGGGCCTTGCAAACAAATACAAGGCCTTTACTCCCCCAAGAAGAATTCCGACATACTTTTGTGTAAGCAGGTGACGAAATGAGCAATAATGATAAAAACAACATGTCAACATATATGAAAATTTATCTTACGGTTATTGCGATTTTTGTTGCAATTTTAGCAGTTGCCTGTATAGTGCTGTGGAATTTACTCGATGCATACGAAAAAACTCGTCCACGTCACGTTGCCGAAGAGGTTTTTAACAAGTACTTTGTAACACGAGATATTGGTAGTTTTGTTAAAGAAATTAACACCAATATGGAAATTTTTGAAAGTCCTGAGAGTATTAACGCCGGTGTGAATGAGTTGTTTGCTAATGCTAAGCTTGACCTTTTATCGGTATCGTCTGATGATAAAGGCAATGAAAATTTCGCCGTTACTGCTGATAACAAGCGTATAGCTACCTTTACGGTATCGCCCACAGCAAGATCGGCCGGCTTCGGTCTTAAATATTCTGAAGTTTCGAAGGCTGAGTTTTTCCTGGCATCATATACCGATATAGACATACGCGTGCCTAAGGGATATACACTCTTAGTTAACGGCCATACAGTAGATGAGCGTTATATTTCGATGGCAGATATTGAGGATAAATCCTGCCAATATATGCCCGACGGCGTTGAAGGTATTAAGTATAACAATTATAAAATAACTGGTCTTTTCTTTAAACCCGAACTTAAGGTTATGGCATTGAACGGCACGGAAACTACCATAACATATAATAGTGTGGATAAACTTTATGTTGCAAATGTTGTTAATGATACCGCGCTTCAAACCGAATATGCCGAGCATATTTTAAAGGCAGCAAAGGCATACACCTTATATCTTTCAAACGATGGTCCTTTTTCCGAAATATCAAAGTATTTAGACAAAAAATCTCCATATCATAATCGGCTTAGTAAGGTTGAGGTTGAGTGGGTACGTGACCACAGTTCATATAAAATTTCTAACGAAAAGGTCTCGGAGTTTTATAGATATTCTGACGATGTTTTTTCCTGTCGTGTTACTTTAGATGAAACATTGGTGAGGTCGGGCTATAAAAATTACACCGAACATATTGATGTGGTTTTTTATCTTAAAAAGATTAATGGTGAATTCTTAATATATGAGATAGCAACCAATAGCTAGCGAGGTGTTGATATGAACGTTTTTGAACTAGGAATTCTTGATTCTATTCAAAAGTTTTTTAAGTGTGATTTTTTAGATACTGTTATGCCACTGATTACAAAACTCGGTGACGGTGGAATTTTCTGGATTATTGTTGCATTAATTATGATTATAACCAAAAAATACCGCAAAACAGGAATAATGATGGGTGTGGCTTTACTCACCGGCCTTTTAGTATGCAATCTTACACTAAAACCCTTGATTTCCAGAGTTAGACCATTCAACATACCGGGTGCGGATTTTGAAGCATTAATTGATTTAAAAACTGTCAAGGACAAATCCTTCCCATCAGGTCATACTGTAGCTTGTTTCGAATCGGCAACGGTATTACTTATTAACAACAAACGTTTAGGCATAGCGGCCATTATAATCGCTGTATTGGTAGCTTTTTCAAGACTATACCTATATGTTCACTACCCTACCGATGTTTTGTTTGGTGCTTTGATTGGAACAGCAATAGGCATTTTGAGCTGTTTTATTGTGAACAAGATTATAAACCGTAAAAAATCAAATACTTTGAAATAAAGGTGTTGATAAAATGAAAAAGGTTCTACTTATTGTCAACCCAATTTCAGGAAAAATGAAGGCTAAAGCCTCATTAGTAGATGTGATTTCTGTCATACAAAGCAAAGGTATGCTTGTTACCGTCGTTCTTACCGAATACAGAGGGCATGCAAAAGAACTGTCACAATCAGCTTCAAAGCAAGGATATGACATTATTATATGCTTCGGTGGTGACGGCACCTTAAACGAAACCATCAGCGGTATTATGCAGAGTGGCAAAAAACTTCCTTTAGGATATATTCCTGCAGGAAGCACCAACGATTTTGCAAAAAGCATGATGTTATCATCAAATCCTGCAAAAGCAGCTTTAGCTGTAGCAAAAGGCAATGAAATTAAAATAGATATTGGTTCTTTCGGTGATACGGCTTATTTCACGTATGTTGCTGCTTTTGGTATTTTCACTGCGACCTCCTACAATGTGTCACAAGGTCTAAAAAATGTTTTAGGCCACTTTGCTTATGTTTTAGGTGGAGTTAAGGAAATTGCCAACATGCGCAGCTACAGAGTTAAGGTTATTTTAGATAATCAAACAGAAATCGAGGACGATTTTGTTTTCATGGCAATTGCCAATTCTACATCAATAGCAGGAATTGTTAAATTGAATGAAAACGACGTCGATAAATGTGACGGTATATTTGAAGTTGGATTGATAAAAAAACCTAAAAATATCATTGAACTTAATAAAACAATCACCGCCGTATCAACGTCTAATTTCAACAACGGCGGAGTTGAACTGTATCACGCTAAAACAATACAAATCATTTCAAACGAAGAACTTGATTGGACCCTTGACGGTGAATACGCCAAGGGCGGCAAAGATATTATCATTAAAAACAACAAACAGGCTATAAGTTTTATAAAATAATTGTTATTTATAAGAATTACCGTCAATAATAAAACAACTAATTTGAGGTGATTGTTTTATGAAAAAAAGTACTAAAGCAATACTGGCGGCAACAGGTGTAGCCACAATCGCTGCTGTCAGTGCTTCTTATATAGTAAGTAGGGTTCTTGTCAAAGCGGCTCTGTCTCGTGAGGGAATGAAGGTACCTAAGGTTTTTGAAAAAAAGGTAGTAGGAGGTCTTGCCGACGACCCTAAAATACAGGCGGCATTTGAGGCGAGAGACCGTGCAAAGCTCCTTGAAACAGAAAGTGTGAAAATCAATTCTTCAGACAACGTAGAACTTATAGCCGACATATACCATCACCAAAAACCAAAGCGCATCTTAATTGCAATGCATGGTTGGCGATCAAATTGGCAAACCGATTTTGGTGGGCAAGTGAGCTTCTTACATGATAACGACTGTACCGTAATATTTCCTCACCAGAGAGGTCAAAATAAAAGCGGCGGTGATTATATAGGCTTCGGTGTGCTTGAACGGAAAGACTGCATTGATTGGATAAATTTTGTTGTTGACCGCTTTGGAACGGATATTCCTGTTTATCTTTATGGAATTTCAATGGGTGCAAGCACCGTATTGATGGCTGCCGGATATCAATTGCCTGAATGTATAAAGGGAATAATTGCTGATTGTGGTTTCACCTCTCCTCGAGCCATTTGGAAATATGTAATGAATAACAATCTTAAAATAAGCGATGTTTTAGCCTATCCAATGGCAAATGCGATTATAAAAAAAGAAGCACAATTTAGCGGCGACGAATATTCAACCATAGAAGCTTTGAAGGTTAACACTCGCCCTGTTTTATTTATACATGGTGCTGAAGACACCTTTGTTCCTTCAACTATGACGTTTGAAAATTATGTTACTTGTGTTGCGCCAAAAGAATTATTGATTGTTTCTAATGCAGGACACGGCTTGAGCTATTTAACCGATACTATAAAATATCAAAAAACCGTCTTAACATTCTTCGAACGTTGTGAGTCGAAATTTTACGAGCAATAAATAAAACGCCTTGCAAAGCAAGGCGTCTTATTTATTGTCTTTTTTCTTTCTGTGTCGAATAATAAATTGATATAAAAAATATCCACCCACACCTATTACTGCAGTTGTTGCAAAAATAACAGCAGACTGTAAATATTGCCTTTCGCCTAATGCTGCACCTGCCATTGTAGATGTAATAATTGACGGTATTCGGCAAAAAACACTAATTATCATAAAAGTACTGAATTTTATGCTGGTAATTCCGGCGAAATATGTTAGTAGGTCTTTTGGTGTACCCGGAATAAAATATAACAAAGCAAAAAGAATAACTATCTTTTTTTCATTTTTGAGGAACTTAAGATGTTTTAATTCTTTGGAATCAATCATTATGTTGGTGAATTTTTTCCCAAGCAACCGTGTTAAACCAAAAATTATAAATGTTGCTATTGCTACACCTATAAGGCAAAGCACCGCTCCTTTAATACTTCCAAAAGCATATCCTGCACTAAACTCAATAAATTCTCCCGGTATAAAGGCAAATACAATTTGAATAAACTGTACTGCAATAAAAATCAAATAGCTATTAACCGCACTTTCACCTAAAAACTCACGAAATGCCTGTGGGTCCTTAACTGTTTCAACCAATCTCGGTCCTAAAACTATTGAGCCTACTATCATCAAACCAATAAAAATGAGGGCTGAAAACACAAGATAAATGTTTCTGCCCGAAAAAATTTTATAAGGCTTTTTCAATCAACTCACCACCGATTCTCAATTATAACATGGCAATAATGTTTTTACAACTATTTTCGACATAATATAACAACAAGTAAAAATGCGCTACTTTTACAGACTTGACGACACCATATAATATAATACAATTTATGTTTAGGAGAATACAATGGGCATATTGATTATTACAATCTTTATCAATATAATTAATAAAAAATACTTGCAAAACGAATTAATATATATTAAAATATATTGAATACGTTTTTATATTTAAACGTTTAAAGGAGTGTCTTTATATAAATGAAACAATACAGTGAAATGACCGCTAAAGAATTGAGTCAAGAATATTGGCATGTTAAGGATAAATATGAAAAACTCTGCAGTTTGGGATTAAACCTTGATATGTCCAGAGGTAAACCTGGACCTGACCAACTTGCAATCAGCACACGTATACTTAACCTGGTTGATTGTGAACATGGTTTTACAAACCATGATGGTATTGACTGCCGTAACTACGGTGGGTTTGATGGTTTAATTGAACTTAAAGAATTATTTTCTCAAATATTAGAAATGCCTACTGACCAAATCATCGTGGGTGGAAACTCTTCTCTTAACATGATGTTTGATACCATTTCTCAAGCAATGACACATGGAATGGGTGGCGAAAAGCCTTGGATGTTACAAGGCGGAGTTAAATTTTTGTGCCCTGTTCCAGGTTATGACCGTCATTTTTCTATATGTCAGCATTTTTCTATTGAAATGATAAATGTACCTATGACCGAAAACGGTCCTGATATGGATATAGTAGAAGAACTTATTAAGGACGAAAAGGTTAAAGGTATGTGGTGTGTACCTAAATACTCAAATCCTAACGGTATTACTTACAGTGACGAAACCGTAAAACGCCTTGCAGCCATGAAGCCCGCTGCAAAAGATTTCCGTATAATGTGGGATAATGCCTATGTTGTCCACCCGATTTTCACAAACGGGAATAAATTGCTCAATCTATATGATGAGTGTGTTAAAGCAGGCGACCCCGATAAAGTTATTGCCTTTACCTCTACTTCAAAAATAACCTTTCCCGGTGCAGGCGTAGCAGCAATAGCTGCGAGTCCGTTAAATATTGCTGCAATCAAGAAAAGAATAAGTTTTCAAACCATAGGTCCTGATAAAATCAACCAACTTAGGCACGCTCGTATGTTCCCTAATATAAACGCGGTGCATGAACATATGAAACTTCATGCAGCTATTATGAAGCCTAAGTTTGATACCGTTTTAACTGAACTTGATAAACAACTTTCCGGTCTTGGTATTGCAACATGGTCACGTCCTAACGGCGGTTACTTTATAAGTATGTTTGCCAAAAAAGGCTGTGCTAAACGCATTGTTTATCTCTGTAAACAAGCCGGTCTTAATCTTACCCCCGCAGGTGCAACATATCCTTACGGTTTTGACCATGATGACAGCAATATTCGTATAGCCCCATCCTTCCCTATGCCTGACGAACTACAAAAAGCTACCGAATTACTTTGTACGGCAACTCGCTTAGCAAGTCTCGAAAAGTTTATGGGTAAATAAAGTTAAGGCAAAATAGTATGCCTCGCTTTTTTAATTGACTGAAGGTCATGTGAATTATATAGTTATTTATTAGTTTAAAGTTTCAACTTTGGGAGGTTTCATGATGAAACGAAAAAACAAAAGAATTAGCAGACCAATGTTCTTTATCGTTACTGCATTTATTGTAATTTTTACTCTTTTCTCGTTTTTCGGTGCAGACAACTACCATGGTGATATTAGAAATCTTTATGTTAAGGGCGCCAATGATATTCGTTGGGGTATTGACATAAGCGGTGGTGTTGAGGCTATTTTTTCTCCCGACAAACCGTCTGACAATATATCTGATGCTGATGTTGATTCGGCAAAGAACATTATTGAAACACGTCTTGTCAACAATAATATTACCGATTATGAGGTTTATTCTGATTATGACAATCATCAAATAATTGTCCGTTTCCCGTGGCAATCTGATGACCAAAACTATGACCCTACCGATGCAATAGAAGAGTTGGGCGAGACTGCAATGCTTTCCTTTTATAAAGGTCAAAGTAATACCGGTGAATTAGTTCTTCGCGGTTCGGCAGACATTGCCGGTGCAGAGCCGGGGTATATTGAAGACACTAACTACTCAGGCTACATAGTTTCCCTTAGCCTGACAGAAGCAGGAAAAAACAAATTTGCTGCAGCTACCGCTGCACAGTTAGGTGACTATATATCTATTTACATGGATGACCAAATGATTTCCTGTCCCAAGGTAGAAAGTGTTATATCCGACGGAAAAGCAATGATTACCGGAATGGAAACTGCAGACGATGCGACAGAACTTGCAGAAAAAATTAATGCAGGTTCATTACCGTTTGCTTTAACTGTAGATAATTCTAAATTACAGGTTATATCTCCAACCTTAGGCAAAGAAGCTCTTAATGTTATGTTGGTTGCCGGTATTGTTGCTTTCGCAATAATTTGCATAATTATGATTTTAAAATATCGTTTGCCGGGTATTATTGCTTGTATAGCACTATTTGGTCAAATCGGCGGTATGATTGCCTGTGTTTCGGGATTCTTTCCCGGATTTTCCAGCTTTACGCTTACACTGCCAGGTATTGCCGGTATTATCCTTTCAATAGGCTTCGGTATAGATGCAAATATCATATCTGCCGAGCGTATTAAAGAAGAATTTAGAAAAGGTAAGACAATTGATGGTGCTGTTTCACAAGGCTTCAGCAGTGCCTTCAGTTCAATTCTCGACGGAAACGTCACAAATATTATTGTTGCCATAGTTTTATTAGGTGCTTTTGGTACTCCAGATAGCTTTTTGGCACAAATATTCAA
>JAZSAC010000037.1:0-3936 GCA_045601645.1 Acutalibacteraceae bacterium
TATATATGCAGATTTATTCAAAGCGAAAAAGCTTAAATGATATGAAATTAAATATTTTATTATTACAAATCATAACAGTTGTGATAATCTTGCTGTTTGCTTTGGGAATAAGGCTGTTCGGGGGAAATATATATAGAAAATTAAGTGTCTGGTATCATGAAAAGTTTGATGATATAACCCTTGCATCTCAGGTGCTTGAAGATGATACAAAAAGTGAAGAAAATAAGGACGATGAAGAAATCGCCAAGCTTTTTGAACTAACGGAAACCGAGAGCTTTTTACAGGATTTGGAACAAGAGGAATCGGATGAAGCGGTTGACGGCAATGTTCAGGGGAATATTACTGATATTGAAAGCGACAAGGTTATAACCGTGGGCGGCAGAGCAAATAGCTTTATGTGGCCTTTAAACGGAACTGTAAGCTCACCGTATGGTTATAGAGTACATCCTTTTACATCTGAGTATTCAATGCACAACGGTTTAGACATTGCTGCCAATAAGGGTGAGCCTATTGTTGCGGCTTATAACGGTACTGTAATCAAATCGGGATACAGCAAATCTTATGGATATTATATTATTATATCTCACGGTCAAAATACACAGACGCTTTATGCTCACTGCAGTAAGTTGTTAGTTGACGAGGGTGACGTTTTATCTATGGGTGATAAAATAGCACTTGTAGGAAGTACAGGTGTATCAACCGGACCTCATTTACACTTTGAGGTAAGAGTTGGTTCTTATCGTGTTAATCCTGAATGGTTTTTAAGTGATGTGATAGGAGTATGATATTTAACTTTCTTAAGATTAGATTTACTATTTCATTACCATTTGTTATGATAATAGTTTTTTTACTTATTACAGATAAAACAGGACTTATGACGGCTTCGTTAGCTGCTGTAATATTTCATGAAATCGGCCATATTATTGCAATGAGAATAATTGGTTGCATACCAAGTGAGGTTAGATTTTCGACTGCCGGTGTATTGATTATCGGTCAAAAATACTGTTCATTTTCAGAAAACATCATTATTGCACTGTCGGGACCGTTTTCTAATTTCATATTTGTGGCTGTTTTTTATCTGTTATCTATAATTTTCGATAATAGTATGCTTATTTATTATTGTGCTGTGCAATTGCTTATAGGTTTAATCAACTTATTACCTGTAAAAGGGCTTGACGGTGGGGTTGTATTGTTTTTGATGTCAGACCGTTTATTTAAACGAAATTCAATGCTTAAGGCTAATTTTATTTCGATTGTTTTTGCTTTTGCTGTATTGGTGCTTGGTGTAGCGGTAGCTATACAAAATGCTTCAAATCCGTCATTGCTTTTATTGGGTATTTATCTTATAATATTAAATATAATAAAATCTTGAGCGTTAGGTGTGTAAAAAAATGGATTCTGAAAAATGGGAACAGTTATTGCTTTCGGTACAAAAGCCGGGGCGATATGCAGGAAATGAGCAAGGAAGCATTATTAAGGATAAGCAATCGGTTGATGTTCGATTTGCTTTCTGTTTTCCTGATACATATGAGATAGGTATGTCTCATTTGGGAATGAAAATTCTTTATTCCTTATTCAACTCTAAAGATTACATTTGGTGTGAGCGAGTGTTTGCTCCTTGGTTGGATTTTGAAAAAATCATGAAGGAAAATAATATTCCATTGTTTGCCTTGGAAAGCAGAGACCCTGTATCAGATTTTGATATAATCGGCTTTACCTTACAATACGAGCTGTCATATTCAAATGTTTTAAATATGTTGGATTTGGCAGGTATACCATTGTTTTCTAAAGACCGTACAACCTTGAAAAATCTTGTTGTTGCCGGTGGGCCTTGTGCTTGTAATCCCGAACCGATTGCTGATTTTGTTGATATTTTTTTCCTTGGTGAAGGTGAGGAAGTAGATATTGAACTGATTGACCTTTACAGAGATTGCAAGAATAATAATGTAAGCAAAGCGGATTTTTTAAAAAAGGCTTCTGAAATTGAGGGCGTTTATGTGCCGTCATTATATATTGTTGAGTATAATAATGATGATACAATAAAGGCTGTAACACCTATAGAATCTGCGCCGAAGACAGCAAAAAAACGGATTATTAAAAATCTCAATAAGTCATATTATCCTGAAAATTTTGTTACACCTTTTATTGAAATAGTACATGACCGTGCTGTTGAGGAGGTTTTCAGAGGTTGTATCAGGGGCTGTCGTTTTTGTCAGGCAGGTTTTATATACCGCCCTGTTCGTGAGAAAAATGCCGATATTGTAAATAATCAAGCAAGAGTTTTATGTGAAAATACAGGCTATGATGAGGTTTCTCTTTCGTCACTAAGCACAAGTGATTATTCTGAATTGGAAGAACTGCTTGATAATATGATTGATTGGAGTGATGAGCAGAAGGTTAGTGTTTCATTGCCATCATTAAGAATTGATAATTTTTCACCAAATTTACTTGAAAAGGTTAAAAAAATCAAAAAATCGGGACTTACTTTTGCACCTGAAGCAGGTACGCAAAGGCTACGCGATGTTATAAATAAAAATATTTCAGAAGATGAAATTTTAGATACCTGTTTAACTGCATTTGAGGGTGGATACACTTCGGTCAAACTATATTTTATGCTGGGCTTGCCAACCGAAACAGATGAAGATTTGTTGGGTATTACCGCACTCGGTCAAAAAATAGTTAATCTTTTTTATAATATGCCTAACCGTCCGAAAGGTAAATCGGTTAATGTATCAATCAGTGTGTCTACATTTGTTCCGAAACCCTTTACACCT
Organism: Acutalibacteraceae bacterium; assembly: GCA_045601645.1. Lineage (GTDB taxonomy): Bacteria > Bacillota > Clostridia > Oscillospirales > Acutalibacteraceae > UMGS172. The sequence continues at coordinate 2,775 of JAZSAC010000037.1, forward strand.
TTTCAATATGAACCGCAGGACAACCTTGCGACTATCGAAAGAAAGCAAAAATTGCTTGTTGAAAGTCTTACAACTAAAAAAATCACACTTAATTGGCATGACTCAAAAACAAGTGTATTAGAGGGTGTTTTTGCTCGTGGTGACCGCAGACTTTGTAAGGTTTTATATGAAGCATTTAAGTTGGGTTGCAAGTTTGACGGTTGGGGTGATTGTTTTGATTATGATAAATGGTTGCAGGCGTTTTCTGTTTGTGGTATAAATCCCGATTTTTATAGTAATCGTTGCAGAAGCTTCGATGAGATTTTACCTTGGTCTCATTTAGATTATTATATAAGTGATGAATTTTTAAAAAATGAAAATCGTCTTGCTCATCAAGCCAAAACAACTCCTAACTGCCGTGAAAAATGTTCGGGTTGCGGTGCTGCTTGTTTGAAAGAAGGTGTTTGTATTGAGAAACGTTAGAATTGCGTATAGCAAACAAGGTAGAATGAAGTTTGTTTCGCATCTTGATATGAATCGATATATAACAAGATTTATTAAAATTTCAAAAATACCTGCATGGCATACAGAGGGCTTTAATAAGCATCTTTATGTAACTTTTGCTTTGCCGTTATCGTTAGGTATTACAACCGATTATGATGTTTTTGATTTAAAAATCACTGATGATAATTTCAGCAATCAATCGGTTTTTGAAGCATTGTCGAAAAATGCGACAGAGGGCATAAAAATCATTTCGGTTGATGAACCGCATATGAAAACCGCAGAATTAAAATATGCTCAATATTCTTTAACCTATAAGGATAAATCAAACGATTTACTTGCCGAGTTGGAAGGTATGTTCTATAAAAAGTTTATTCCTGTTACAAAAAAAGGCAAAAAAAATAAAACAACCGAAATCAATCTTGCAAATAAAATTAAAAGGGTACAAACCAAGCTTTTAGACGGTGAGTTGAATGTAAAAATTTTGTTACCTGCAGGTAATGATGAAAATATAAATCCATCCTTATTCACTCAGGCTTTTAGTGATTTTGGTTTTGCAAAACCCGAGGTGTGTAAAATCAACCGAGACATGTTATTTAATGAAAAACTGGAAATGTTCAAATAATATAAAACCGAAGGATTTCCTTCGGTTTTGTTTTTTTCATTTTATTCAAAAAAATAA
>JAZSAC010000038.1:0-3580 GCA_045601645.1 Acutalibacteraceae bacterium
AGTCGGCATAACCGTTGATTCTCTTGACCGTATGATAGCTGTTGCAAATGAAAGCGGCAAACTTTTTACTGTCCATCAAAATAGACGTTGGGACATCGATTACCTCGCTGTTAAGGGTATTATTACCGATGGTAATATCGGTGATGTAATACACATTGAATCACGCATACATGGTTCACGCGGCATTCCAAGCGACTGGCGCTGTCACAAAACTTTTGGCGGTGGCATGATTCTTGATTGGGGAGTACATCTAATTGACCAACTGTTACTGATTATACCTGACAAAATTCAAAGCGTTAGTTGCAACTGTACACATATAACCACCAACGAGGTCGACGATGGCTTTAGACTTTGCATTAACTTTATTAACGGAAAAAGCGCCTTAATTGAGGTTGGTACCTATAATTTTATAGCTTTACCCCGATTCTATATTCAATGTAAAAACGGCACTGCAATCATTCATGATTGGCGCGAAAATGCCAAAATTGTCAAATGTAAGGCTTGGCATGAAAACGATGTTCTTCCGGTGCAAACAGCAGCAGGCATAACTAAAACTATGGCCCCACGTGACGAGTTGACTATTGATTGTTGCGAGTGGACCAGACCAATTAGTGATGTTCATGATTTTTACAGAAATCTTGTAAAAGCAATTAATGGCCAAGAACAGCCGCTAATAACCTTGCCTCAGGTTCGTCGTGTAATGAAGGTCATGGAAGCTGCTTTTAAATCAGACTTGCAAAATGGTGAACCGATTATTTTTGATGAATCAAACTAATTTGTTCAATTTACAATTAAAACATAAGCTTTGGCGAGTATTTAAAGATATTTTTAAACAACATCAAAATAAAGTTTTTCTGATAATTATATTTCTTAAAATAATAGGTGCCTTGTGAATTAACACAAGGCACCATTAATTTATGAACTAAATCATATTATTTATTTCGAAAATACCTTTTTGCTTGTTAAAAGCATTGCGCCGGCCGCAAGAACAATCATTATTGTAATAACAATAGGACTTACGGAATTATCACCGGTCGTTGAACCTTGATAATCACTAAGTTCAAGAGTAAAGTTATCAAAATACATATCATTACCGGCAGTTGTCTGTAGGCCTATATATCCTGATGTAGCAGTAAATGTATAAGATATTTTTTGCCAAGTACCATGTTTAAGCTCGTTGACTTTTTTAATAACTACAGAATTTTCAGGTGAGCTTATATCTGTACATTTTTTCATGCCTATCAAGTTAATAGAACCAAGCACATTAGTTATAGCTGTCGGTTTTACGTAGAAGGTTAATGTATATTGCTTACCTTCGGTAATTTCAAGATTCTCATCGCGGCATAGGGTTATATTTTTTGCCCCCGCAATTGTACCATCACGGAAAACAGATGCATTACCCTCATAAACATTTGACTTGTCAAAGCCGGTAAGAGTAGAGTTATAAATCTTATATGCATTAGAAATGCCTGCTTCAATCATGGACTCAGGATAATCTTCAAATCCCTCAACAAACTTACCAAGTATCCATGCAGCATAAAGAGTTATTACACCCTTATCTTTAAATGTTGTTTCACTAAACTTGTTCTCAAGTTTAGCATCAGTATACCAACCGGCAAAACTATAGCCTTCACGTACAGGAACTGCCAGAGACGGTATTTTATCACCTATATTACCGGAAGTTGGCTTGCAATCATTTCCGCCATTGGTGTTATAAATATATATTGTGTCACCATATACATTCATCATATTACATGCATTAGTGATAGTGACATCATCAATATCACAATCCAAGTCGCCACCGATACCTAACACTACTCTTTCCCAAGTACCTTTGGCATATCCGTTTACATTATTTACCTTTATAGTAAACGATAAAGTATTCCATTTACCATCGGCATTAGTAACAGAACCACCGGAATAACTTACTGTATTAGACCAATTGTTATTTGGGTCACTGGTAATAATACCATATCTAAGTGTACCTTTTCTAAGGCGATACTTAAGTGTTATAGTATATGTTTCACCATCAGTTAAAAAGAATTCTTTACTATTAATATTAAGACCTTGATGATAAAGCGTATTGTTGTCGTTCTGTGGTTTGTATTCCGTCTTCACCTCAATATAGTGATTACCGGTTGCATCAGACACATACTTTCCTCGTCCGAGCATAATCGTTTTGTCATAATTATTCTCGAAATCTATAACCTCAGGTGAAGTAGCTTTCCATTTAGCATAAAGTGTTATATCCTCTGTACCAAAGGTAGTAGCATTAAATTCATTAGTCAAATTTATATCTGTATACCAACCCATAAACTCTGCAGCGGGAGCTGTAGGATTAGCCGGTAATATAATAGCATCACCCTCATAACCGAACATGGGGTAAACCTTAGTACCGGTAGACTTGAAATAAATCGCCGTAGAACCTGCGGGCTTTTCGGTAATTTCTTTAACAAGCATAAAATCATCTATGTAAATTGTAGCACTCTTATCCAACTCTTGACCTTGGTACATATTCATCAATAAATGATTTTGATAAGACCACTTAACACGCTCAAGATAAAATGTTTCGCCTGTAGAGAAGGTGCCGCTTACTTCAATCCACTCAGAATCTCCATTCGTCTGAGCATCAAAACTAGCACCGGTACCAGCAATAACAGTTCTGGTATATTTTTCATTATTGTATGCTGATGCATCACCAAACATAAGCTGCCAATCACCACTTCGTGAACCATCAGCAACCTTCATTCTAAATGAATATCTATAGTTCGATTTGGTTTCAAGACATATAGGAGCAGAACCGTCAACATCATATGCAGGGAACATAAAATTAGTTCTACCCGAAGTAACTCTAAATCTTAAAACTTTATTTGATGGATCAGACGGGTCAGTTACTAAAGCCATGCTAGAGCTTGTGTCTGACCAACCCTCATGGTTAAACTGAAGATAATGACCGTTATACTTAGCATAGAAGGTATGCGAACCCTTAACTATATTTGTAACAGGAGTAGTAAAATTGGTATCAGTATACCAACCCTCAAAGAACAGGCTGGAATTAGGTGAAACCGGTCTCGGAAGGTCAGCAGCGGTCGAACCATCTGCCAATATTATTTGACTTGTAGTTCCACAGTTATTAAGTGTTATACTTGCAGCAATCTCTGTATACTTTGCATAAAGGGTCACATTTGAAGTGGGAATGTAAGAATTCGTACTTACCTTAGTACCTTCTTGGAAATCAGCTGTCGTATACCATCCCTCAAAACCAAAAGCTGCTTTTTGAGGAACAGGAAGATTTACCGAATTAGCAGCCTTAACCAATAAGGTGTTTTGACTTACCGTACCACCATTGGTTTCAAGCTTAACATTATAGAAATCTCCCGCTAATACATTAATGTTATCTATATAGATTGGTAAACTATTACTTGGTTTGCCACCCTCTAAAGAACGAAATGCTCCAATATGAAGAATTGTTCCATCCTCAGCGGCAGTCGGTGTATATGAAATTGACACACGTTTCCAAATACTGTCCGAAGTCGAAGCAACGTCCTGAGTAAGCCCCCATTCACTAATCAATAGGTAG
>JAZSAC010000039.1:0-4076 GCA_045601645.1 Acutalibacteraceae bacterium
TCTAATTTAATGAAATGTTGCGAAAATGAATATGAAGCCAGAGCGTTGTTAGGTTTACTAACTAGACAAGATATATTGTTTTCAATTTTAACTGATATTACTGATGATATTAGCATTGTTTTTGGTGACCAAACTTGTATAAGTGAGCTGAATTCTTCAAGCATAGTTATAGCTAAATATAAGCTTTTAGACAAAGATATAGGAAGAATCGGTGTTATAGGACCTGTAAGAATGGCATATGAACAATTGATACCAAGTGTTGTATATTTTGCTGATAGATTAGGTAAAGTTATGACTCAGGCAATAAATGATTTTGATGAATAAATTTTGTTAATTTTCGGTTAAAATATAGGGAAGGAATGATGGTTTTGGAAGAAAAAAAAGAAAACAAGGTTGAATCCACAACCTCTGAAGCAAAGACTTGTGAAAAAAAGGTCAAGAAAAATGATACAAAACTTGAAATTGAAAAGCTCAAGGCAGAAATAGCAGAACGTGATGATAAATTATTAAGACTGGCTGCAGAGTATGATAATTTTAAGCGTAGAACAGATAAAGAAAAGTTTTCAACAGCAGAATTTACCTCAGCGAAGCTGTTAAAAAAGTTATTACCGGTTTTTGATAATGTTGACCGTGCCAATAAAGCAGATAAAGAAAGCGCAGAATATTCTAAAGGTGTTGAGTTAATAGTTAAAATGCTTTCAGAGTCGGTTGCCGAGTTGGGATTGGTTGAAATTGGTGCTGTCGGTGATGATTTTGACCCGAATTTACATGAAGCAGTTATGCATATTGAAGATGAAAATTTCGGTGAAAACAAAATTTGCAATGTTCTTCAAAAAGGTTATAAATTCGGAGACATTGTTATACGTCCTGCAATGGTGCAGGTTGCAAATTAGCAGTTTTAAGGAACTGAACCTTATTTTATATGAATATAACATCTATATACTTTGGAGGTATTTATTATGGGAAAAATTATTGGTATTGACTTGGGTACAACAAACTCTTGCGTAGCCGTTATGGAAGGTGGAGAAGCTGTTGTTATTCCTAATGCAGAAGGTGGAAGAACCACACCATCTGTTGTTGCTTTCTCAAAAGCAGGCGAAAGAATGGTAGGTCAAGTTGCAAAACGTCAGGCTATTACTAATCCTGATAGAACTGTTATTTCGATTAAGCGTGAAATGGGTACAAATTATTCGGTTGACATTGATGGAAAAAAATATACACCACAAGAGATTTCCGCAATTATTTTACAAAAGCTTAAGGCTGATGCCGAAGCATATATAGGTGGTCCTGTAACCGAAGCAGTTATTACTGTTCCAGCTTATTTTACTGATGCACAGCGTCAAGCTACCAAAGATGCCGGTAAGATTGCAGGTCTTGAAGTTAAACGTATTATTAATGAGCCGACTGCTGCTGCATTGGCATATAGTATTGATAAGGAAGACGACCAGAAGGTTATGGTTTACGACCTCGGTGGTGGAACTTTTGACGTTTCTATTATTGAAATGGGTGATGGCGTACAAGAGGTTTTAGCTACAGCAGGTAACAACCGTTTGGGCGGTGATGATTTCGACCAAAGAGTTATGGATTGGATTGTAGCTGACTTTAAAGCACAAAACGGAATTGATTTAGCATCCGATAAAATGGCAATGCAGAGAATTAAGGAAGCTGCTGAGAAGGCAAAAATCGACCTTTCAGGAGTTACATCTGCTGATATCAATCTTCCGTTTATTACTGTTGATTCAACCGGTCCTAAGCACTATGAAGGAACATTAACAAGAGCAAAATTTAATGAATTAACGGCTGACCTTGTAGAAGCTACAATGGTTCCTGTTCGTCAGGCACTTAAAGATTCTGGTCTTTCTACCTCTGATATTAATAAGGTTTTAATGGTTGGTGGTTCAAGCAGAATTCCTGCTGTTCAAGATGCTGTTAAGAAGCTTATGGGTCGCGACCCATTTAAGGGTATAAATCCTGATGAATGTGTTGCTTTAGGTGCTGCATTACAAGGTGGCGTTCTTGGTGGAGACGTAAAGGGATTATTATTGCTTGATGTTACTCCTCTTTCGTTGGGAATTGAGACCATGGGAAGTATTTGTACTAAAGTTATTGAGAGAAATACAACTATTCCTACTAAAAAGAGTCAGATTTTCTCTACTGCTGCGGATGGACAGACGTCTGTTGAAATTCATGTATTACAAGGTGAGCGTGAGTTTGCAAAAGACAACAAGACTTTAGGCGTTTTCCATCTTGATGGAATTGCACCTGCTCCTAGAGGTGTTCCGCAAATTGAGGTTTCATTTGATATTGACGCTAACGGTATTGTTAATGTATCTGCAAAAGATTTAGGTACAGGTAAAGAACAGTCAATTACTATTACATCTAGCACAAACATGTCTAAAGATGATATTGATAAAGCTGTAAAAGAGGCTGAACAATATGCAGCTGAGGATAAAAAACGTCGTGAAGAGGCTGACCTTCGTAATGGAGCTGACCAGCTTGTTTATACTTCTGAAAAAACAATTGCTGATTTTGGTGATAAGCTCACAGAAGACGAAAAAAATGATATCAAAAATGCATGTGACGCTTTAAAGGAAGCCTTAAAGGGCACTGATGTTGAGGCAATTAAGGTTAAGCAGGAAGATTTACAGAAAAAAGTATACGCTATATCCGAAAAGGTTTATAAAGCTACTCAGGAGGCTTCAGGTCAAACAAACGGTGAAAACGCACAAGGACAGACGAACGGCGATCCTAATAATGTTTATGATGCAGATTTTACCGACGTCGATGACACAAAGAAATGATTTTTAGCTTGTAACGGGCATTTTCAAAAATGCCCGTCTGCTTATTTAATATTAGGAGGAAAAGCACTTGGCAGAGAAAAAAGATTTTTATGAAGTGCTTGGTATTGACCGTAGTGCCAGCGACGATGAAATAAAAAAAGCTTATAGGAAAATGGCAAAGAAATATCACCCAGACCTACATCCGGGTGATAAAGACGCGGAAGCCAATTTCAAAGAAGTTAATGACGCTTATGAGGTTTTATCAAATGCTGATAAAAAAGCAAGATATGACCAGTTCGGTCATGCAGGGGTAGATTCAAACTATGGTGCCGGCACTGGCGGCTTTGGTGGCTTTGGCGGTGCTGATTTTGGCGATTTAGGAGATATTTTCGGAAGCTTTTTCGGTGGTGGCTTCGGAGGTGGCCGCAGGGCTAATCCAAACGCACCACGTAAAGGTTCTGATACTTCTGCATCAGTTATACTTACTTTTGACGAAGCGGCAAAGGGTTGTAATAAAAAAATCAAGGTTACTCGTATAGAAAATTGTACCGATTGTAACGGTAGCGGTGCTCAAAAAGGACATGATGCTAAAACCTGTCCTACATGTCATGGTAGTGGACAGGTTAACATAACTCAGCGCACACCGTTTGGCGCTATGCAAACAACACGTACATGTGACCAATGCCGAGGAACCGGTAAAATTATTGAACATCCATGTAAAACTTGTGCAGGAAAGGGAAGAATACGACATACTACTGAACGTGAAATAAATATTCCTGCCGGTGTTGATGATGGACAGTATATAAACTTCCGTGGTGGCGGAGATATGGGAATAAACGGTGGTCCAGCCGGTGATTTACATGTTAATATTTCAGTTCGTCCACACCCGATTTTTGTTCGTGATGGGTTTGATGTTTATTGTGAAATACCAATTACATTCACACAAGCGGCTCTAGGTGCTGAAATAGTTGTACCTACATTAGACGGTAAGGTTAAATTTACAATTCATGAGGGTACTCAGCCGGGTGATGAATTTAAACTTAAGGGCAAAGGAATTCAACGTTTAAACTATTCCGGTAAGGGAGACCAATATGTTAAGGTGTTAGTTGAAGTGCCTAGAAATCTAAATAAATCACAAATTGATATTCTTAAGAAATTTGATGAATCTACTGATGATGATTGTTATAAAGAACGAAAAGGTTTTTTTGATAAATTAAAAAATTTCTTTAATGATTAATTCTTTTTTTATTATGTTTTAACTAAAAGGCTGTTAACTATATATGTACTACAGCCTTT
>JAZSAC010000040.1:0-10240 GCA_045601645.1 Acutalibacteraceae bacterium
GCGGCAGGCTATGCAGCAGAGTTAAAACCGGCGGTTGAGGTATTTGTAAACGGACAAGCTGTTGGCTGTGTTGAAAACCAAGAGGAAGCCGAGTTGGTCAAGGCGGCGGTTTTAAGCAATGTGTATTGTGAGCCCGAAGAAATCGTTTTCACTTTTTCTGACAAATCCGTCATATCTGACCGTATATCAGAAACAGAAAAGCTTATATCGTCTGTTTTTTCAAGCATAAAGAATGCGAGATATGCTTGTGGTCTTTTTGTTGACGGTGTATTAACCGCCGCCACAGCAAATTTCAGCGAAATGAATTCAAATTTAAGTTCAATAATATCAGCCTGTAATGGTGAGGGTTTAACCTTTTCAGGCTTTACAAAAGACGTCATCTTGCAGGATATATATATTACCGATTCATGCTTTTCTAAAACCGAGGCAACTGCCGAGCAATTTAAAAACGGCACCTTAGGTGTTGAGGCAGCCTTTACAAAGGTTGAGACATTTACGCAAGAATTAATATACGAAACAATCGAGCAAGAAAACAGCGAATATTATCAGTCATATAAAAGAATAAAGCAAAAGGGTGTAAACGGTGTTGCCGAGGTAACGGCCGAGGTCACCTATATTAACGGTGTCAAGGCAAATGTTGATGTAATTGAAACCAAGGTTATTACCGAGCCCAAGTCTGAAATCAAGGTAGTAGGCACAAAAAAGGACGTAATCACGCATAATGGGTATGATTTAGCCACCTCTGTGTATAGCGGAAGCTCGGAAATGGTTTTTCCTGTCAAACTAACAACAAACACCTATATAACCTCGTATTGGGGCGATGGCAGAAACCATAAAGGCATAGATATAGCGGCACCTAAGGGAACTGAAATTTATTCAGCAGTCGACGGTACTGTCAGCTTTGTGGGAACAAAAAGCGGTTACGGAAAGGTTATAATTATAGACCATAACGACGGCAAAACACAAAGCATATATTCGCACAACAGTAAAAATCTTGTTACGAAAGGTCAAAAGGTTACAGCAGGTCAAACAATAGCCTATGTTGGAGCAACCGGCAACGCAACAGGCAACCATCTTCATTTTGCAGTCAGTGTTAATGGTACGTTTATCAACCCTGCAAAAAAAATCGGATTAACAAAGCAATAAAAACATCATAATTAAAACCACAGTTGTCAGAAAACTGTGGTTTTTTTAATACCGCTACATTATATAATGTATATATATATATATAATTTCAAAACAAAACCTAAATAAAGTCAAACTGATGGTGTAAAAAAAGCAGATAATGGCTGTCAATAAATGTTGAATTAAAAAAAACAAATGCAGCATTGTCTTATTATACGACAAAGGCAGTTAAAACCAATAAAAGAAACAAAAAAACTATAAAAATACTCTTGACATTTTTATTAAAGAGTATTAAACTTGTGTTAGTGAGTTGAATTATCTTCATTAATTGTACCCAAAATAATCGACAGGGTCGGTTTGATTTGTTAACTCAACTAATTTCAACTTTTCTTAGGAGGAGATTTAATGAAAAAAACAGCAGCAATAATTTTAATGCTTGCCGTTGTTATGAGCTGTGTCTTGGTTGCAGTTCCAACCGTAGTCACTGCACAAACCGGCACAACAACACCGGAAAACCTTGCTCATAAAGGTTTAATCAAAACTGTTTATGATTTTGAAGGTTATGCAGATGGCTCCGGGTTAGGCAATGATGCTTACGACAATCGAGACGTAGCAAATAGTGGAACAACCGGATATGTTCTAGCAGAAAACGAAGACAATAAATATCTTGTGTTAAACTCTAATGGTGCTAACGGTAATGATAGTTTTGTCAGATTAAATACCGGTATTGGTAATGATGACTATTATGAATTAGAAGCTGGTAAAACCTATACTATTTCTTTTAGGTTTAAGTTTGTAGACCCGGCAAGCACTACATTCTGTCTAAGTTTATATCTTGCAGACCCAAGTACATCACTTACTTGGAAGAAGTCATCAGTTCTTGGTAATGAAAGTTATCGGTGGTACCAACATAGCACTGAAATGCCAGACGAAGATGGTTGGTATACAGTAGAGAAACAGTATACAGCACCTGCAAGCTTTGCAAAAGGAAATGCGCTTGTAATTGCTAATCATTATGCTAATATCAGCGGATATCAGTCCGATAGTGCATCAACCTCTTCTGTTTACATTGACGATTTTTCAATTGGATATGTTGGTAACAACTGTTATGATGAATATGTATTTGACTGGGCAGATGCAGATGGTAATTCGCCGGCAAGTGTACCCAGTGCACAAGAGGGATATCCTGCTATTAGCACGCCTACTAATGCTTCCACCCCTTATATTCAAGGCGGCGGCATAAATATAAGAGCTGTGGCTGGCAGAGGTAATGATATTACTGCTAACGGTATTGAAACAACTGATGGCGGATATAGACCTATATCAGGTGTTAGTGAAATACCCGGTCGTGCCCTTATTATGGACCCCGAATACACATATGAAAATACAGGTAATAATCCTACATTTGCTAATGATTGGTTAACTATTAGTGCAGGCAATACTTATGTTATCACAGTGAAATTCAAAACAACCGGTAATGCAGGATTAGGAATTGCTTTAAGCAAAACTAATGGTGCATGGACCAAAAACATGGCAGGAACTGTTGATACAAATCAATATTATTCATATTATCAAGGTAGCACTAATAATGAGTGGCGTTATCTTACCACCATAATTGATGGTAGTGGTGCGTCTCCGGCATATCCGGATGCTGCTGCAGCAAGTAAAGATGAATATAAGGCAGCAACTCTTGCAAACACTATCTCAAATGGATGGAGAAACGTAATTCTTACGACCTCTTGCATTAGCGAGAGTTCTGATAAAGTTACAGTTGACGAGGTTAACGTAAAGATTTTCTCCAACGATAAACTTACAGGTAAAATAGCTGTTCCTCTTAACCCCGAAACAGGTGAGCCTAAGATGGTTGCTGTTTATGCAAACGGCACAACTCTTTACGAAATGCCTAATCCTGAAGCTAATGCTTGGGGTGAAGCTGCTGAAGTAACAGGTGATGGCGCTAAGGTTAAGGGCGAACCTCTTGAAACATTAACCGCTCACACTGTTTATGATGATTTTGGCGGTTACACAGTTTCATATCCTACCGTTACTATGGATAGCGACAAAGACCTTCCTGTTGCACCGGGAACGCGTCCGGCAGGTTCCATTGAAATAGTTGAGGATGATGCTGCACATGGAAATGTTGCTAAGGTTACTACAAACACAGCAATAGCCGGGCATGCTCATGCTTATACCACCTCTAATTATCTTAGATTTAACCAAAACGACATAGGTAAGAGGTTCTATGTAACCATGGATGTTAAGTTAAGTGGTACTATACGTTCGGATATGCGATTTGCAATTAAAGGTGCTAACCCTGACGCATCATATGATACAGATGCACTTGGAAATACTGGTAACTATGCTACTTGGGTTTTTGTCAATGGTATTACATCATCAGCTTCTACTAAATCCAATTTCTATCAGGGAACAATACCTGCGGGAGCAAGTATTGCCTCTGTAACAGAATGGACAACAATTGGTTTCTCATTCGATTTAACATCAGATTATTTCGGTGGAGCACAAAACGTTGATTTGATGTTTGGTATGTATAATTTTCAGCCAACATCCGGAAAAGATGCTTATTTCTACTATGATAACGTAAGTGTTATAGAGGTAACACCCGGTGCTGATAATTTCTCTACGGGTAATGCAACCACAAATGTTATGAACTCTATCCGTTATGAAATCAAAGGCGAGGATTATCAATCTGCAGGCTTACGTTTCAGAGCTACACTTCCCGAAGGTGTTGCAGCAGCTGCTGATGATTATGGCTTTGTAGCTGTACCTGCTGCTTTAGCAACAACAGCAGATTGGTATAAAGCAGAAAATTGGGATACTAATGCTTCCAATGCATTGCATAAATCTGCTAAAGGCAAGCACTATGGCGATGATGAGAACACTTATCAGCTTCTCCTAAGTGGTTTGACAGTACTCGATGGAGCTAAAAATGACGTTGCACTTGAAACTCAGATAGTTGCTAAGATGTATGTTAAGAATGGCGACGAATATACCTATTATGATGTAAATGTTACATCTTATAAAGAGGTTAAGGCAGCCTACCGTTCATACAACACACTTGGTTCAGCTTCTGAATGGGCTAAATATTAATGGGGGTGGACAGAATGAAGAAATATATAAAACCTGAAATAGTTATTGAAAATCTGTTCGCAGACACTAATATAGCTGCAAGTGTATTGCCGTTCCAAGGTCAAACAGCTGACAAAGAAACCGAAATATTCATTTCGGGCGACAGTTACGGAATATGGTTCGGTCAGTAATTATACAATAATTATTACTTTACGGCTCTTGGGGATTAAACCCAAGAGCCGTTTTATAATTTATAAAGCGATTAACCAAAGCCGTTCTAAAGCATAATATATTAAAGATATATTAGAACGGAGTGATAGTATGTGTTCTATTTGCGGTATGATTGATTACCATAAAAAGCCCGATGCCGAGCTGCTTTTAAAAATGGGCAAAACTATGAAAAAAAGAGGTCCCGACGATACCGATTTTTTTATTGACGACACAGTTGCTTTGCACCATAACCGACTAAGTGTTATGGACCCAAAAAACGGCAAACAGCCAATGTGTGCTGTTTTTAAAGACAGAGAGTACATTATTTGTTACAACGGTGAAATTTATAATTCACCTGAATTGCGAAAAGAACTTGCCCTTTACGGAGCCGAGTTTAAAACTCAATGCGATACCGAAACTGTACTTTGGAGTTATATAATTTTCGGCACAGAATGTCCCCAAAAGCTTAATGGAATTTTTGCATTTGCTGTTTATGACAGCTATGCAAGGTCAGTTTTCTTTGCACGTGACAGGTTAGGTGTTAAACCGTTTTTTTATGCCCAAACAGGAACAACCTTTGCCTTTGCTTCAGAAATTAAGGCACTTTTGACACACCCTGACATCAGTAACACTGTTGACACCGAAGGCTTATGGCAATTGCTTTTTTTAACACCTGTAACCCTTAATGGTAAAAGTGTTTATAAAAATATAAAAGAGCTTAAGCCTGCTGAATGTGCGGTTGTGTCGGCAAACGGTTTTAAAAAATGGTTTTATTGGAGATTAGAGGCAAAGCATTGGAAGGGTGACAGCTCTACCGCTGCTGAGCAAACGGCATATTTGATTTCTGATGCGGTTAAAAGGCAAACGGTTAGTGATGTGCCGTTGTGTACATTCCTTTCGGGTGGGTTAGACTCGTCGGTTCTATCAGCACTTGTCGCAAAAATTTATAAAGATAACGGCAAAAAGCTTTCAACCTATTCATTTGAGTATGAGGGCAACAAAGACAGCTTTAAAAAATCGTTATTTCAGCCCGAAGGTGACGATGAATATGCTAAGTATTTGGCAAGTTGGCTTAATACCGACCATACGGTTTTAACAGCACCGAACGACGATGTTGCCGATTGCCTTTTTGATGCCGTTATTGCTCGGGATTTTCCAGGTCAGGCTGATATAGATTCGTCATTATTATATTTTTGCGAAAAGGTCAAACAGCGTCATACTGTTGCAATTTCGGGTGAATGTTCTGATGAAATTTTTGGCGGATATCCTTGGTTTTACCGTTCTGAAATGTTATATCGTGACTTTTTCCCCTGGATTCATGCACCTATGGAAAGGGCAAATTTGTTTGACACAAATTTTGCAAAAGCAAAAGAGGGATATAATTATCTTTCACAAGAGTATAAGAAAATTATTGCCGACTGTAATATTTTGCCCGACGATACCGAAAGCATGAAAACCTCACGCATTGCCACCTGCCTTTCGGTTGGCTATTTTATGACATCATTGCTTGAACGTAAGGACAGAATGAGCATGTACAGCGGTTTAGAGGTTAGAGTACCGTTTGCTGACCATCGTATATTAGAATTGGTTTATAATATTCCATGGGAAATTAAGTTTGAAAACGGCGTAGAAAAAGCTCTGCTTAGAAATGCTATGATGAATAAATTGCCCGAAAAAATTTTGTGGCGTAAAAAAAGTCCATACCCTAAAACACACAACCCAAAATACAGAGAAAAGGTTACAAAAATGCTTAAAGAAAGAATCGAAAAGGGTGGAATATTAAGTGAGGTTTTAGACCGTGAGGTTTTAAGTAATGTTGTTTTAGGAGAGGATAAAACTTGGTTTGGTCAGCTGATGTCAACACCGCAGTTGTTAGCATGGCTCGTTCAATTTGATTATTGGGTTGAAAAATATAATATAGATTTTTGCATATAAAAAAAGCTGTGACGAAGTGCTTCGTCACAGCTTTTTTATAAAATCAAATAAATTTTTCAGTTAGCTTAACTAAATTGTTAAGTTTATCTATGCAAGAGTCACTACAATTTGAAACGGCATTCAAATAAAATTTAAGCTTAGGTTCAGTTCCCGACGGACGAGCTATAATTGAGCTTCCGTCATCACATAAAAGTGAAAGAACATTAGAATTAGGCAGTTCAATTTTAGTTTCTTTTCCGGTTGCAACATCAAGCGAAACAGCCGTGCTGTAATCGTTGATTTTAACAACCTTAGCGCCTAAAATTTCAGTTGGAGGTGCCAAACGTAAATTCTGCATTATTTCGGCAATATGCCGCATACCTTGTTCACCTTCAAAGGTATAGCTTTTTTGTAAGCAATAATAATATCCATGCTTTTTATAAAGCATGTCTAAAACATCAATCAAGGTAAGACCTTTCAGCTTATAGTAAGCAACCATCTCACATATAAGCATTGACGCTACGACGGCATCCTTATCTCTGACATAACCGCCGGCAAGATATCCATAGCTTTCTTCAAAACCGAAAATGTAGCGCTCTTCCTCGCCTTTTTCCTCTAAAAGTTTTATTTGTTCACCGATAAATTTAAACCCTGTAAGCACGTTAATAAGCTTAATGTTATATTCATCACAGATTTTTTCGCACAATTCACTCGTAACAATGGTTTTGACGGCGATAGGATTTTTTGGCATTGTACCATTTGCAACACGTCTTTTTGCTATATAATCAAGCAAAAGCACACCGACATCGTTACCCGACATCAATTTGAATTCGCCATTGTGCTTTACAGCAATACCGACACGGTCGCAGTCAGGGTCGGTGGCTAAAAGTAGGTCGGGGTCAACCTTTTCGGCAAGAGAGAGTGCTAAATCAAATGGTTGTTTTATTTCGGGATTGGGGTATGGTGCGGTTGGGAAATTACCATCGGGCATTTCCTGTTCGGGAACCACCGTAACATTATTTATACCTATACGGTTAAGAATAGCTCGTACAGGCTTGTTTCCGCTTCCGTGCAATGGGGTATAAATAACCTTGAATTCAGATAAATCAATATTGCTTGCTATCGAACGTTTTTGCACTTCATCAAGATATTTTTCAATTACATCGTCATCTATATATTCAATTAGTCTTGATTGCAAGGCTTTATCAAAGCTCATTGAATTAACACCATCGAAAATATCAACGTTTTCAATTTTTGACATAACAAAATTACTTGCTTCAATATTCAGTTGGCAACCGTCAGGACCATAAGCCTTGTAGCCGTTGTACTTTGCGGGATTATGACTTGCAGTGATAACAATACCTGCATTACACTTGAAATGTCGGACAGCAAAGGACAGCATGGGAGTGGGCATAAGCTCTTTATAAATATAAACCTTGATACCGTTAGCGGCTAATATAGAGGCGGCAGTTTTAGCAAAAACATCTGCTTTAATGCGACTGTCATAAGCAATGGCAACCGAGCCGTTTTTATTAACGGATTTAACATATTCTGCCAAGCCTTGAGTTGCTCTGCCGACGGTGTAAATATTCATTCGATTAGTTCCTGCGCCGATTTCGCCGCGCAAACCTGCTGTGCCAAACTCTAATGACTTGTAAAATCTATCAGAAATTGCTTGGGTATTATCCTTTATAGCAATCAATTCATCTATCAAATCCATATCGCCGATTGCTTTTTCTAACCATAAATTATATTCTTTTTGATACATAGTAAAACTCACAGTATCCTTTCAAAAATATTGTTCTTATATAAAGATAATACACTTTTTCAAAACTATTGTCAATAGATATAGGGGTACAAGTCGAAGGACAAAATTTTTCTAAAATTTTGTTTTTTCTTATGTAATTTGCATTTTTTTAGTTTTAATTACAAATAATTTGTTAAAATTTAAACAATTTTTAAGTTGGGTATTGAGTTTTTGCGAAAAACAGTATATAATCTATAAGGTTAAACCAAGAAAGGAGAATTATGTTATGGAATATTCATTAGAAGTTCAACACATGTGTCCCTTGACAAAAGGGCCCAATCACGGACCTGCTCCTATTCCTGAAGAAGGAAAATGGGTTCAGGCAAAAGAAATTAAAGACATTTCTGCTTATACTCATGGTGTAGGCTGGTGTGCACCTCAGCAAGGCGCTTGTAAGCTTTCTTTAAATGTTAAGGATGGTATTATTGAAGAAGCGTTGGTTGAGACCATAGGTTGTTCGGGCATGACCCATTCTGCTGCTATGGCAGCAGAAATTCTCCCCGGAAAGACTCTTTTAGAGGCTTTAAATACCGACCTTGTTTGTGATGCTATTAACACCGCTATGCGTGAGTTGTTCTTACAAATTGTTTACGGGCGCAGTCAGTCTGCTTTTTCTGAGGGCGGTCTTGTTATCGGTGCAGGTATGGAAGACCTTGGAAAAGGTGAGCGTTCAATGGTCGGTACTATGTACGGAACTAAAGCGAAGGGTGTAAGATACCTTGAAATGACCGAGGGCTATTGCACAAGAATGGCACTTGATGAAAATAACGAGGTTATAGGTTATGAATTCGTTTCTTTGGGTAAAATGACCGACTTCATAAAGAAGGGCATGGAGCCGAATGAGGCATATGAAAAATCCAAAGGTACATATGGCAGGTTCGATGAGGCTGTTAAGTATATCGACCCGCGTAAAGAATAATTAAGGAGGTACGCTATAATGAGTTTATTTGAAGGTTATGAGAGAAGAGTAGACAAGATAAACGGCGTACTCCAAGAGTACGGTATTAAGTCTATTGAAGAATGTAAAGAAATCACACTTGCCGCAGGTATTGACTGTGATAAAATAGTAAGAGGCACACAGCCCATTTGCTTTGAAAATGCTGTTTGGGCATATACAGTAGGTTGTGCTATTGCCATTAAAAAGGGTTGTAAGAAAGCTGCTGATGCTGCAGCTGCTATTGGTATCGGCTTGCAGGCTTTCTGTATCAATGGTTCGGTTGCTGAAAACCGTAAGGTTGGTCTCGGACATGGAAATCTCGGCAAAATGCTTCTTTCTGAAGAAACTGAGTGTTTCTGTTTCTTAGCAGGTCATGAGTCTTTTGCCGCTGCAGAGGGTGCAATTAAGATTGCTCTTAACGCAAACAAGGTTCGTGTAAAGCCTTTGCGTGTTATATTAAACGGTCTTGGTAAGGACGCTGCTTATATTATCTCAAGAATTAACGGATTCACATATGTTGAAACCGAGTTTGACCCTTATACTGAAGAGGTTAAGGTTATTTCCGAAAAGGCATTTTCAAAGGGACCGAGAGCCGATGTTAAGTGCTACGGTTCTGATAATGTTCCCGAAGGTGTTGCTATTATGCAACTTGAGAAGGTTGGTGTTTCGATTACCGGTAACTCTACTAACCCAACGAGATTCCAGCATCCCGTTGCAGGTACCTATAAAAAGTGGTGTGTTGAGAACGGCGTAAGTTACTTCTCTGTTGCTTCAGGCGGTGGTACAGGACGTACCTTGCACCCGGATAACATGGCTGCAGGTCCTGCTTCTTATGGCATGACCGACACAATGGGTCGTATGCATGGTGACGCTCAGTTTGCAGGTTCTAGTTCTGTTCCTGCTCATGTAGAGATGATGGGCTTGATTGGTGCCGGTAACAACCCCATGGTTGGTATGACCGTTGCTTGTGCAGTTGCTGTTGAGGAAGCATTTAAGAAATAAAGTAAAAAAAATAAAATTAGACACATCTTTAGGGTTTTACACCTTATGATGTGTCTAAATTTTTGTTGTTTTTTTATAAAACGGGAATACGAAATTACAATTTCTTATGTTGGCAAGGTTGACAAGATGATTCTTGAAAAATAAGACTTTTGATAAAT
>JAZSAC010000041.1:0-2508 GCA_045601645.1 Acutalibacteraceae bacterium
GGTGAATATAAATTTATAAATGAAAGGTATGAAAAATATCTTTTAAAATATTATGACGAAACCTATTTCCCTAAAAAAGCGATTTTTGCAGGGAAAGCAACATATGTGGAAAGAAATTATGAAATGATAGATAAAAGTGGATTTACGGTTTTTTATTGTGATAAAGACTATAATCCAAAAAAACAGAAAAAGCGGAACTAAAATAGCCTACAAATATGCACAGAAAAAAGGCAAAATTATAAATGCTTTTGAAGATTAAAGGTTGTTTTTTTGCAAAGTATATCAAACTGAAAAATTTATAAAAATAAAAAGGATTTGGGCAAATGCCCAAACCCCATTATTCATT
This sequence comes from Acutalibacteraceae bacterium, assembly GCA_045601645.1. Taxonomy (GTDB): domain Bacteria; phylum Bacillota; class Clostridia; order Oscillospirales; family Acutalibacteraceae; genus UMGS172. The sequence continues at coordinate 347 of JAZSAC010000041.1, forward strand.
AAAGCAAAAGCCTGCCAAGCCGGTATCTTTTTTAATTTAAAAGACTTTGAATATCTTCCATTATGTCTGATAAGGCTCTTGCAGCTTTTGTTGTCTTTTTGCAAAGCTTGTGATTATGCTTACAAATATAGCTTACTGTCGCAGCTGCTGCCATTCCTGCAACAATTCCTGCTCCCATACCTTTTGCAAAGCTCATATAATGCTTCATTTTTTATGCTCCTCTCATTTTTTCTTACTTTTATTATTCCCGATGCTTTTATTATTCTTGTTGTAATTTTTTAGTTTAAATATTTTATTTTATCTTACAAAAATACAAAACTTGTTCAAGCAACTCATCATATTCCGTATCGGTAACATTAGATAAAGCATTTTGAATCCCTATAGGGAATACTATAGCCCCGCTAAGAGATAACGTCTCAAGATTGCGCAGAGTTACTGTGCTTAAAGGTGCCTCGCTTGTTGCCAACAAAAGCGGTTTTCTCTCCTTTATTATAATATCAGCAGCTTGCATTAAAAAGTCGTTGCCTATTCCCGTTGCAAGCCTACCTATACATGAAGAAGAGCAAGGCAATATAATCATACAATCAGCCTCATTAACGACATACGAGTTTTGTGTTAACAAAATATCGTTGCCTAATTTAACAACATTATTTTTTCTGCGCAAAAAATCATATAACTCTTCATTACATTCTGATTTAAAAAACTTATTTCCATTTTCGCTCACAACAACATATAATTCGTGCCGATTATGCAATCGCTCGATTGCTTTTTTGGCAAACATTGTGCCATATGAACCGGTTATTCCTAATAAAATTTTCAAACTAATATCCTCATTTCTAAAAATTATTATACCATTATATGTCGGCAATATGAATTTTAAAACATAATAAACATAAAAACACATAAAGAGAGTCGGCTAAAAGCCGGCTCTCTTTTTAGTTTCTTTATTGCTGAATCTTTAAAAGTTTTTTAAGTTAAAACTGTTTTTTCTTTTTCTATTTGTTTTTTAAGCTTTGACATGGTTGGGAAATAGAATATAAGGGCAGTTATAATAGTCAAAATCCAACCTACAGGCCAAACTGCATACAAAAATGTAAAGTTCGGATATAACGGGAAAAGCAAATACACCCAAACAACCCGCAACCCACACATAAACACTAGCGTAGAAACGGTTGGGATAATCGGTCTGCCCAATGCTCTCAAAGCTGCATTCATAATCTCGTGAATACCGCAAATAAAGTATGTACTTGAAATAATTATCATTTTCTCTTGTGAATAACGTATTACTTCGGGCGAGGATGACATTATAGACGATAGTTCCTTTGAAAAAATTGCTGAAAGTGCGCCAAAGCTGGCACCAAAAGCCATTGTCATCAACATAGCTTTCCAAACAGTCTGTTTTGCTCTTTTTATGTTTTTTGCACCGATATTTTGTGCAATATACGGCATTGCGGCAATTGGGGTTGCATAGCAAATTTGGTATAACAGTCCGTCATATTGATTAGCAATTGAAATGCCTGTTGTTGCATCTGGACCATATTTATTAACAGCTGTAGCTATAACAACGTTGGCAACAGCCCACAATGAACTTTGAATGCCTGTAGGCACACCTATAAAAAGGATTTTTTTAAGCTCTGTTGAATAAAACTTAAAATGCTTAAAATAAAACTTTATAGCACCATCGCTGCGTTTTACAGAATAAAATGCTACTACACCTGAATAAAGGTTCGATATGATGGTTGTTAATCCTACACCCACAACCGACATGTCAAGCACAGCTACAAAAAATATATTTAATAGCACCTTGATTGCACCGCTTGTTAATAAAATATACATTGGGCGCCTTGTGTCACCTCTGGCCCTTAAAACTGCGGCACAAAAATTGTACAACATCAATGGAGGCACACTACAGAAATACAATCTAAAATAAAGAGTTGCTTGCGACATTAAGCCTTGAGGACAATTCGCAAGATTTAATAGTCCACCCGCAAAAACAAAGCCCAAAAAAGCTAATGTGAAACCGCCTACAACACCGAACAAAACTGATGTTCCGACAGCTCTTTCTGAACCTTCCTTATTTCCCACTCCGATGTTTTTGGCAATAACAACATTCGAACCGGTAGCAATACCAATTAAAAAACTTACAGTCAGGCTGATTAACA
>JAZSAC010000042.1:0-2713 GCA_045601645.1 Acutalibacteraceae bacterium
ATATACGTTTCACAGCCCATATTTCGAAGAACTTTTTCTGCCAACAAAACATCATTTTCATCTTCAAAAACAGAAATTATAGATGGCCCTGCTCCTGAAATTCCACAATATAATGCATTATTATTCATTGCCACCTGCTTGATAGAATCCATAATTTCATTTTCCCATACAGCCTCAAAACTGTTATATGCCACATTAAAAAATCCTTTTAAATCAGAATTTTTTAAACAGGATATCATTGTTTTTATATCAGGCTTTTGTAGATTTGAAATTTCATCTAAAGCTCTATACATATCGCGAGTTGAGCTTTTTTGTCCTTTTTTAGCAATTAAAATATTGCATGGCAATAGACTTGGCAGTTTAGTCATAACCTCGCCTATTCCCTCACATAATAGTGTGCCGCCATTCATACAAAACAGCACATCAGTACCTAAGGATAAGGCAATTTTAGCAAGTTCTTCATCGCTAAGCGGACGATTATTCATTTCGTTCAGCCCAAAAAGAACAGCAGCAGCATCGGCACTTCCGCCACCCAAACCCGCAGTAAGCGGTATATTTTTATGTATATATATATCAACCCTAGGTGACACACCGATTGACTCAAAAAACATTTCAGCCGCTTTATAAGCCAAGTTGTCCTTGTTCGATAAAGACCTTTTCGAACAAGCAACGCTAAATGTATCAGATTCTTTCAACTCAATCTCATCGCACAACGATACCGACTGCATAATTGAACTGAGCGTATGATAACCATCAGGACGTTTACCTGTCACCTCGAGTGCAAGATTTATCTTTGCACAAATACTAATTTTCATGTTTTATTTCTTCCAAAAACTCCCCAATTCTTTTTAGTGCCTCTTTAATATGGTCTAACGAATAGCAATAAGAAGCTCTAACATAACCCTCACCGCTTTCTCCGAAAGCCACACCCGGAACAAGAGCAACCCTTTTAGAGTATAATAACTTTTCACAGAACTCCTCAGATGACAAGCCTGTGCTTTTAATGCTCGGGAAAGCATAAAATGCACCCAATGGTTCAAAACATTCCAAACCTAAAGACCTAAAGCCATGAACCATATATCTACGCCTTACATCATACTGCTCTACCATTTTTTCAATATCTGCCCGACCATTCTTTAATGCCTCAATTGCAGCGTATTGTGCAGTAGTAGGTGCTGACATAATTGCAAATTGGTGTATTTTAGTCATTTGAGAAATAATCGGTTCAGGACCGCAAGCATATCCCATTCGCCAACCGGTCATTGAATACGACTTTGAAAAACCATTAATTATAACAGTTCTTTCAGCCATGTTGCCAATTGATGCAATCGACACATGTTCGTTACCGGTATAAGTAAGCTCTGAATAAATTTCATCAGAAATAACTATTATTTCAGTATCCTGCAAAACCTCTGCAATAGCCTCAAGGTCATTTCTTTCCATAATAGCACCGGTGGGATTGCCAGGGTATGGCAAAATCAGTGCCTTGGTTCGTTCGGTAATTTTTGACCTCAATTGCTCAGCCGTGAGTCTAAATTGAGTTTCTGCATTGGTAGAAATTATAACAGGTGTAGCACCTGCAAGCTCACAAAGAGGTTCATAACAAACAAAGCTCGGTTGAACAATAAGCACTTCATCGCCCACACCTGCTATAGTTCTAATAGCGGCATCAATAGCTTCACTGCCACCAACCGAAACCAATATTTGTTCCTTTGGATTATATGTAATACCTGTTTTTTCTAAAATATAATCCGAGATGCAGCTCCGCAGTTCAAAAAGGCCCCTATTAGCAGTATATCTTGTTTTTCCCTCTTGCAATGAAAGTATACCCGCCTGTCTGATATGCCAAGGTGTTTGAAAATCGGGTTCACCAACACCCAAAGAAATTACGTCATCCATATCACAGGTAATATCAAAAAATCTTCTTATTCCTGAGGGTTTTATTTTTTTTACCGTCGGGTTAAGTATTTTTTCATAATCTATCACAGCGAAATTTTCTCCCTATCATCACTATTATCACCGCACAGTTCAATATCAAGCTCTTTATAACGGCGAAGTATAAAATGTGTTGCTGTAGATACAACATATCTCATAGGTGCCAACTGCTTAGCAACAAACATTGCTACTTCTTGAAAGGTCTTGCCCTTAACTATAACGCAAAGGTCATATCCACCCGACATAAGATAGACCGTTTCAACCTCATCATATTTTTGGACCTGTTCGGCTATCTGTTCAAAACCTACATCAGGTTGAGGTTCGATTTTAAGTTCAATAATAGCCGATACCATCGCACTATCAAGTCTTTCCCAATCTATTACAGTCTTATATCCTCTTATAAATCCGCCTTTTTCCATTTCTTTGATTTCGGCTATAGTTTCCTCTTCCGAAATTCCTGCCATAATTGATAGGTCTTTAGTCGAATATCTTGCATTTTCACTAAGTAACTTTAGTAATTTTTTGTTCATATAAGACCACTCCTTTAATACTTTTTCTTTTGCCTTTAGTATAACATTATCCATATTGATAATACCACTAATTAACATTTATTACAAGTATTTTCTACATTAAATTTACAGAATAAAAAGACAAACAAAAAGACAACCGAGGCCAAGCAATCAGCCTCAATTGTCTTTCATGTGTATTTACTTATAACAATTTCATTACATCTCCGTCAATCTGATACAAGCGTATATAGTCTACATGCATTTCAACT
>JAZSAC010000043.1:0-1942 GCA_045601645.1 Acutalibacteraceae bacterium
ATTTTACTGAGGATAACATGCCTCAAACAAAGCTACAACGTGATTTAGACGGAGGTATGGCTATTTCAATAGGTCGTTTACGTGAAGATACTCAATATGACTATAAGTTCGTATGTCTTTCACATAACACCTTACGAGGTGCTGCCGGCGGTGGTGTACTTCTAGCTGAGTTACTGTGTGCCAAAGGCTATTTTGACTAATATAAAATCTGGTGATTAAAATGAAAAAAAGAATATTTACAGGCTGTGCAACAGCACTTGTTACTCCTTTTAATAATGATTGCTCGGTAAATTATCCAAAACTTCGTGAGCTAATTGAACAGCAAATAGCCGGTGGCATTGATGCTTTGGTAATTTGCGGTACAACAGGTGAATCTGCAACATTAGACAATGATGAGCATTGTCGTGTTTTGGAAGAAGCAGTTAAGGTTGCAGATAAACGTATACCGATTATTGCCGGTACCGGTAGTAATGATACTATGTATGCAACTCGGCTTTCTCAACATGCAGAATCAATAGGTGTTGATGGTTTACTTATGGTTACACCATATTATAATAAAACTTCACAAAACGGTCTTATCAACCATTATTTTTATGTTGCCGACCGTGTCAACACTCCCATAATTCTTTATAATGTCCCAAGCAGAACCGGCACTGCTATAAAGCCTGAAACCTATAAAGAACTTGCAAAGCATGAAAATATTGTAGCTATTAAAGAGGCAAACGGCGATATATCTTCAATAGCTAAAACAAAAAGTCTTGTCGGCGACGAGCTTGATATTTATTCAGGTAACGATGATGAAATTGTACCAATTATGTCATTAGGTGGTATTGGTGTTATTTCTGTGCTTTCAAACATTTTACCAAGAGAAACTCATAATATTTGTGAAGAGTTTTTTAAAGGCAATATTGAAAAAGCTCGTGAGCTTCAGCTTAAATATGTTAGTCTTATAAACGCTTTGTTCAGCGATGTAAATCCGATTCCTGTCAAAGAGGCTATGAATATGATGGGGCTTGATATGGGCCCATTGAGATTACCGTTAGTTCCTATGACAGATAGTGCTAGAGAAAATCTACGCAAAGAGCTTATTAAGCATAATCTTATAAAATAATTATTTTGGACGTGTAAAACAAATGACAAACATAGTTTTAAACGGTTGTAACGGAAAAATGGGCTATGCAGTTTCCCGTTGCGTTTTTGAGAGAGATGATTGTAAAATATCATCTGGGGTTGATATTAAGGTTACCGAACGCGAATTTCCCGTTTATAATACTTTAGATGATACTTTCGGTGATGTTATTATTGACTTTTCTCATCCTTCGTGCTTACCCAAATTACTTGAATATGCAGTTGATAATAAAAAGCCTATCGTTATTGCAACCACCGGCTTGAGCGATGCTGACATTAAAAATATTAAAGAAGCATCACGTGTTATTCCTGTTTTCTTCACATTTAATATGTCGTTGGGTATAAACCTACTTGTTGAATTATCTAAGACGGCGGCAAAAATTTTAGGTGATAGCTTTGATATTGAAATTATCGAAAAACATCACAATCAGAAAATTGATGCGCCTAGCGGTACTGCAATAATGATTGCTAACGCTATTAACGAAATAAACAACAATAAATACACATATGAATATGACCGCAGTTCTAAACGTGAAAAGCGTAATAAAAAAGAAATCGGTATCCATTCTGTTAGAGGTGGCACAATAGTTGGTGAACATGAAGTGATTTTTGCAGGTCATGATGAGACTATTTCTATATCTCACTCAGCCGGCTCAAAAGAAGTATTTGCAGCAGGTGCAGTGAATGCAGCTATCTTTATTAAAAACCAGAAACCCGGTCTTTATGATATGAAAGACTTAGTTTTATCATTATAAACACAAAAAAACGTCTGAATTTAATTCAGACGCTTTTTTTGTGTTTATATATCGGTATC
>JAZSAC010000044.1:0-3662 GCA_045601645.1 Acutalibacteraceae bacterium
CCGTCAACAATGAGTTTTACGGTGCTGTAGCCAACCATTTTGCTTCAAATGGTGTAGCGGCATATAGTTTTATGACATTTAATCTTTTATGTGCACCGTGCTTTGCAGCTATGGGTGCTATTCGCAGAGAAATGAACAGCGCTAAATGGACTGCATTTGCACTTTTGTATATGACGTTATTTGCTTATGCTATATCTTTAGTGCTATATCAATTTGGCTCTTGGTTTATGGGTAATGGCAGTATAATAGGCACTACCATTGCTGTAATTGTTGCCGCTTTTATGGTTTTTATGGTGGCAAGACCGCAAAAAAGGAGAGTTTAAGGTTGATTGAATGGATAATTGAAAATCTTGCAACAATTGTAATATTTACGATTGTTTTGGCAGTGATTACAGCAATAACAGTTAAGCTTGTACTTGATAAAAAGCAAGGAAAATCAAATTGTGGCTGCGGTTGTAAGAATTGTGAAAGCAGAAACATTTGTCGCAAGGATGAAAATAAACAAAAAATGTAAAAAATTAAGAAGCCGAAAGACACTTTCTGTTTGTCTTTCGGCTTCTTTTATTTATTAAACAAATAACCATAATAATCGGTTTCAAGTATTTTGGCAGATGTCTTGAAATTGTTATTTATAATGTTTCGGATGTTAGCTATATATTCGGTTTTCTCTTTTTCATCGGCAAAGGATTTGCCGTCATGAAGAGTAAATTCTTTTGTTTGAGCATTATATTTTCCCATGCTTGTTATAAAAGAACGGTCATTAAACTGAACTATATTTTCTGAGGTAGAAAGTATATCGGTACCTATAAGTAACCGCGAATCATATTCAAATCCGAACAAATTTAAAACGGTAGGCAAAATATCGATTGACGAACAATTTTTACTTATTGTAGGTGCATCTTTTGTGCCTTGGCAGTAAAGAATAAAACTGCTTTCGTACAGTTCAAAGGTTGTGTCAACATCATGTCCCAACAACTCACGCCAAACCGAATATGTGTCGGTATCATTTTCTAATCCGTAAGGATAGTGGTCGGGAGTTATGGTGATTACGGTTGTATCAGCTTTTCCGGCAGCATTTAATTCCTGTAAAAGCTTTTCCATGGCTTTATCCAATTCAATATTACAAGCGTAATATGCCTTTAATTTTTCTGAGCATTGAAGATGCTCGACTGCTTTACGATTGCGGCTTGACATAGAATTACCTATAAAACTATACTGTAAATGACCGCTGACAGTCATATAATACGCATGAAACGGTGTATCACTCTTTAAGTAATCATTAACAGAACCTGCTATCATCTCATAGTCGGATTCAGGCCAACAGCCCTTAACGTATTTCTCAACACCTGTGCCATAGCCTTTATAAGTATAACCCATATTTGGGTGCGACACATCACGTCGGTAGTAGTTATGTGTATGGTTATGGTATGCATACGTTTCGGTGATACCGATATTTCGAAACATGTTTCCTAAACAGAAAGGCATGTAATTACTGCCCGAACGATAAAAACTCCAAACACCGGATTTGGGAATCAGACCGGTACAGGCGGCATATTCGCCGTCAGATGTAGAAACTCCCCAAATAGGTGTGTAGAAATTTTCAAATTTAAAGCCCTCTTGAGACATTTTATATAAGGTTGGTGTTAAAACGGGGTCTATTGCATATGGTGAGAAGCCTTCGGCGGTTATGGAAATAAGATTGTATCCTTTATACATACCGGTGTATTGATTTTTCAATGTTGGAGTTTTAGAGGCAAAGTAGTCATTTAAGGTACGGTATGTGTTGTTTGCTGTTGTGTTTAGAGCTTCAAAATCAATATTCATAACATTCGGTGAGGTATCTATTGATGGTTCAACAATAGGTGGCTCAATAAAATTGCCGTTTATTATCGGTGTTGTTTGTTCAATATCTGTTTTTTGCTCTATACCGATAATATTGTAATTCATGTCCAAGATTTCGGTTCTTAACAGTCCGAATTTTGAAACCGATAAATTAGTATCAAATTCTCCGAATTGAATATCGGCAATAGAAGGGATTGCGGCAACAGTTAATATCGCAATAAGATGTAAGCAAACAGAGGCAATAAAACTAAGAATAGAGTATCTAAAACGCCTTTTTCGGTGTGTTATTTGTTTGTTGCCAAAAATGCAGTATATAACAAGTGGTAATATCAATAGTAAAATATTAGGTAAGGCACTTAAAATTGCTTTTATAGTTGGGCTAAGCATACCGTTTTCTGTTATTTGACCCAAACCTCCGGCTTTTAATGAGTAAAAAATGAAATATTGGTTAAAAAAACCGTGATAAACAGTTTGCACGAGAAAAATTAAGGTTATAACCGACAGAAAACAAATATTTATTATTTTTGCAGTTTTTTTATCAACAAACGAGCATATTGCTGAAATAAAGAGGCATAAAACAAGCGAAAAAATCGGTGCAAATATAAGACCTATTCCGAAAAAACGTTCACAGGTAAAAAGTCTTAATAATATTTCCATATAAATAACAGAAATTGCGATAAAAACAGATTCGTCAATGTTTAGATTCTTTAATTTTTTCAGCATAGTTATCACCACAAAAAATTATACAACAAACAGTATATGTTGTCAAATTATATCGAAAATATAGGAAAAAAGACAGAACCCCATGTAATTGAGGTTCTGTCTTTTTTTTAGGGGTTAATTTGAGGAGGGTAGATTCAGCTCAAAAATTGAGGTGCGGCGCCTCTCTTTTTAAGCTGTAATTATTATACAATAGCAATTAGAACTATGTGTGGATTTTTTATGAACCGACAATTAACAATTAGAAATTTAATTGTTAACAAACGAATAACGTATAATCAATTCGTCAAAAATAAGCATGAAAGGAAGAGTGGTATGAAAATTAGGAATAATAAAAGTAAAAAAATCATAAAATTTCTTAATGGCAAAGGTTTTTATGCTGTTGTAGGTGTTTGTTTAATTGCTATCGGTGTTGCTGCGTGGAGTGGTGTACAGGGAATTAAGGGAATAAACACCCCTCAACAGTCAGAAATCAGCAGTAGTGACATAATATCAGTTCCTGACAGTGCAGAGCTGGAAAATGATAAAACAAATGAACCCATTATAAATAATGATAATAAAACGGAAAATGAGAGCATACAGCAATCAACCGAAACCACCGAAGAAAAGGAAGAAGGAACTTTAGCAAATACAGCCACATTTTTTATAAATCCCGTATTGGGGGATATAATAAAAGATTTTTCGGATACTGAACTGCAATATTCAATGACCTTTGGTGATATGCGTTTGCATAAGGGAATTGATATTGCGGCTGATGTCGGAACACCGGTAATGGCGGCAGGGGAAGGTGTTGTTTTAGATGTTTATACCGACGCATTGTATGGTGCGGTTGTTGAAATTGACCACGGAAACGGAATAACAGCCAAATATTGCGGACTTAATTCCAAACCCGGCGTTAATGTCGGAGAAACGGTCACCTCATCAACACAAATCGGGGCAATTGATGTTGTTCCGTGTGAATCGGTAGAACAGCATCATTTGCATTTGGAATTTTTCAAAGATAAAAAGGCGGTTTCGCCCCTAAAATATATTACACAATAGCTTGCCCTCTATGGACCGAAATTTTTTAACGGTTAGGGCAACAAAAAGCGGAGACCTTT
>JAZSAC010000045.1:0-3006 GCA_045601645.1 Acutalibacteraceae bacterium
AACCCATAACTTTCAATTTGACCGGTGCTAAAAATCCCAAGACCTATAAAAGATACTACCAAGGTAACCGTATATATAAGCGAAACATAAAGCATCGATTTACTTTTTAATATACCGCCGAATACAGTATTTAAAATTAAAATAATAACAAATACCGATGATACTGTTATATAAATTGCGGAAAGCTCAATCTCTTGTCCAAGTGTTAAAGAGGTTGTTAAAAAGCTTTCTTTAATAACATCAAACCAGTATAACAATGCACAAACGATATAACTGATTGCAAAAGCAGTTATAGAAATTGCACTAAAAGTTTTTTTGTTTTTTATTAAACAATCCATAAAATCTCACCTCTTGCCTGTAGAACCAAAGCCACCATCATTTCTTTCGGTTTCATCAAGCTCATCAACCTCATGCACCGAAGGAATAATCACAGGAGAAATAACCATTTGGGCGATTCGTTCACCATTAGCAATAGTATACTGCTTGTCAGATAAATTTATTAACCCAACCTTAATTTCTCCTCTGTAATCACTATCAATAACACCAACGCAGTTAGAAAGAGTAACTCCGTTTTTAACAGCTAGTCCGCTTCTGGCATAAATATAAGCAACATAAACATTGGATTCTAAAGCTATGGCAATACCTGTCGGAACAATAACGCGTTCACCAGGATTAAGAATAATATCTTTTTGAATACATGCATATAAATCCATACCGGCACTACCCATTGTAGCACTTTTAGGAATTATTGCGTTATCATTAAGCTTTTTGATTTTTAAAACCATACTCTCACCTCAATTAGTTAGCAACACCTTGGTGAAATACCGGTGAATCTTTAGTTAATGCCTCAAATCGATATCCCATTTTATACAATTCACTCATAATTTCAGGCAATGCCTCAGCCGTTGTATTTTTACCGGTAAGGTCATGCATCAGCACACAAACCTTAGCCTTGGGTTTACCATTCTTGTCTTTACAGCCGTTTATGACGCTCTTAACAATTTTATCTTTAGCAATATTGTTACCATCGGCATCGCTGCTGTCAACATTCCAGTCAAAGTATTTATATCCCTTTTCCTCAACCTGAACTACCAGCTTCGACATAATTCCTTTGCAATGATTTCGACTTACGGTATTACTGCTACCACCAGGGAAACGAATAATATCAGGTCTAATACCTATTTTATTATAAACCTTGTCACTTATGCTTTGTAAATCCTTAAAGTACGCATCAGAACTTTTGTATATATTCCATTTATGTGTATCACTATGAAGTCCAATCGCATGACCATCATTATGAATTTCCTCAAGAAGATCTAATTTACCGTAACCGACCACAAAAAAGGTAGCCTTTGCATTATATTGCTTAAGCGTTGCAAGTATTTTTGGAGTGACTGTCGCAGACGGACCATCATCAAATGTTAAGTAGCACACAAGATCACCGGAATTTTCAGGATATTGTGCCGGCCTTTTAGAACTTGTATCTCCGCTTGTAACCGATTCGGTCGATAATGTAGATGATGCAACCGATGACAATGTTGAAGATTCAGTACTGATAATATCAGAACTTGTAGTATCTTGTTTAGACGATTGATTTTTTTCTGTATCCTCAAAAGAAACAGTCAAAGAACTATCGTCCATCGAACCACCTGTTTGACCGTTAAACGCTACTGCACAGACCGCCACTACAGCCACCAAAAATATTGCTAAGCAAGACAGCGCGGTTTTTAAAACACTATTTTTATTATAACCCATGATTTCAACCCCACAAACTTTTAACATTTTAACATTTTAACTATATTATTTTATATTATAACATATTTTGTAAAAAAATGAAAGAGTAAACGAAAAAATGTTGAAATAAAAATAATACCATAAAATACACTTGAGAAATAACAAAAAACGTGATATTATAGTTTAAGAAATCTATATTAAAAAGAATTTGGTGATGAAATATGTCTAATACAAAAACTCTCATTTTAAGTGACAGCACCTGTGACCTTTCGCCTGAATTGGTTACTAAACGGGATATTCGTATTTCGCCCCTTACTGTTATCTTCGGTGATGAAAAACATCTTGACGGTATTGATGTTAATCCTGATGATGTTTATAATTATTATAAATCTAGCGGTCAACTTGCCAAAACTACCGCTACTAATATTGCCGAACATGAGGAATTTATTAAAAATAATGTTCCCGATGGTGCCGAAGCTGTTTATTTCAACATAAGTTCAGAAATGTCAACAACCTTTAATAACGCTAGAATTGCTACAGAAGGTATGAATAATGTCTATGTTATTGACAGCCGCAATCTTTCAACCGGTATAGGTTTACTTGTCCTTTTAGCAGCCGACCTTGCCGATGAAGGAAAAACTGCAAAAGAAATTTATGATATAATCAATGAAACCAAATCACGCGTTGATGCTTCATTTGTTGTTGACACGCTTGAATATTTGCATAAAGGCGGTAGATGTTCCTCAATTGCAGCATTAGGTGCAAATCTATTGAAATTAAGACCTATGATTCAAGTTAAAGACGGAAAGATGTCGGTAGCTAAAAAATATCGTGGTAAAATGAATGATGTTTTCAACCAATATGTTGATGAAAAAATCGCTGATGTAGATAATCTCGATGGTAATAGAATTTTTATTACACATTCAGGTAATTGTGATGAAATCGCCTTAGAATTAAAAGAAAAGGTTAAAGCAGTTTATCCCGATAAGGAAATTCTTATTACTCGCGCAGGTTGTACCGTTTCTTCACACTGCGGTCCCGGAACATTGGGAATTCTAATGATTAGAAAAAAAGCTATTTGATTCTACTAATTTGCTGTTCTTAATAAAAAAAGACGATTATTACGCTGGATGCTGATAATCGGCTTTTTTATTTGTAACACTGAAAAAAAACACACATAATATACAAAAGGGGTGAAAACGGCGACAACCGCGGTTTGTCCTTAGAAACACCGACTATCCCCTTTTTTAATATATTGCACGTATGACAGTT
>JAZSAC010000046.1:0-5736 GCA_045601645.1 Acutalibacteraceae bacterium
GTTTATTGCGGTATTATATTTTACAAAATTAAGTAAATAAAGATTAAATTTCCTTTAATAAAAATATGTTGGATGTTTAAAATAATAATGCAAACGCAAAAGAAAAAAGGAGGGAAAACAAATGACAGTAGTTCCTGAAGCAAAAGAAGCACTCAACCGTTTTAAGATGGAGGCTGCTAATGAGGTTGGTGTAAATCTCAAGCAGGGTTACAACGGTGACCTTACTGCAAAGCAGGCTGGTTCTATCGGTGGACAGATGGTTAAGAAGATGATTGAGTCTTACGAAAATAGCATTAAATAATTTTTTCGTATTATAAAAGACAACCTGTTGCGCATTTTGGCAACAGGTTGTCAGTATATTATAGTAAATTGTATTATTTGAAGGAATTAATTTGAATTTGTGATTTTTCCTAAGAGTAATTCTATTGCTGCTTCATCGACTTTTCTGGGATTTGAGGTTGTACATAAGTCGTCAAGAGCAGCTTTTATGATATTTGGTTTTTCTTTTAAGAAATCTTCTTTGCTTATTCCTGCTTCCCAAAGAGTTGCGGGAATATTCATTCTTCGCATCATGTATTTTATCTCATCAATAAGACTTTCAACGGCAATTCTTGTGTTGTCGTGAGGTAGCCTTAATTTATGTGATATATCGGCATATCGTTTTGCTGCATCACTCGGTTCGTTTCCAAAGCAGGCACGAAGATGTGCATTGAAACGAATAACATGGGGGAGAAGGATAGCATTTGCTCGTCCATGAGGTATATGAAATTTTGCACCTAATGCATGGGCAATTCCATGATTTATTCCAAGTCCAACCTCATTAAATGCCATACCGGCAAGGCAGGATGCACTATGCATTTTTTCTCTTGCTAAAATATTGTTGCCATCTTTGTATGCAAAAGGTAAATATTGAAATGCTAATAAAAGTGCTTTTTCCGCAAGTGCATCAGAGGCATCGTTAGCGTTAATTGAAACTAATGCTTCAAATGCATGAGTTATAACGTCCATACCCGTATCAGCCGTTATTGATGGGGGTGCTGATAAAACTAGTTCAGGGTCAAGAATAGCCAAATCCGGCAACATGCCTTCATCAACAAGCGGATATTTTAAATGGGTGTTATCATCAGTAACTACAGCAAATTTTGTTACCTCCGAACCGGTACCGCTGGTGGTTGGTATAGCAATTAGCTTTAGGTCACCCATTCCGGATTTTTCACCCATAAATACAATTGCTTTCGCAGCATCAATAACTGAGCCGCCACCTAATGCTATAACTATTTCTCCACGATTCTCAATAATAAACTTTAGACCTTTAGCAATTAGTGCTGTTGTAGGGTCGGGCGTAACCTCATCAAATATTGAAATATTCTTATAACCTATCATTTTAGAGGTTATTTTTTCAAGCATGCCGGAAGAAACCATGAATTTATCAGTAACTATTACAGCCGACATCCCTATAAATTCTTTTAGTGTATCAAGAGCATACGAATTAAAGCGAACCTCTGTACGAATTTTAAATCTGTTCATTATTTTTCCTGTTTTTGTATTTCAACTATCGTTACTTTATCACCGTTTTTAATTGCAGCCGCATTTGCATCGTCGGTATCAAGATGCATTTCAAGGCGGAATTTATCGCTGACTCTTACTTGTACATCATAAAATCTGGTTCTACGTTCTGTTTTTGCATCGATAGTAACATAGTCATTATCTTTCACACCAAATTTTATACCATCGTCTAAACTCATATGGATATGACGGTTGGCAATAATACAGCCTTCATTCAATGTGACGATACCTTTTGGACCTATAATGGAAATAGCAGCTGAGCCTGAAATTTTTCCACTTTCTCTTACGGGTGGTTTAACTTTTAAAGTGAAAGAATCAGTGCGAGATATTTCAACCTGTGATTCAGGTCTTTCAGGGCCTAAAACGCGGACATTTTCAATTGGTCGTAAAGAAGGACCTACAATAGTCAAAAGCTCTTTACATGCATATTGGCCGGGTTGTGATAAATCCTTAATAGGTGTTAGCTTATAGTCTTTACCAAACAAAATATCTATATGTTCACGTTTTAAATGTATATGTCGATTAGAGATACCTACAGGTATACCATCTGAATTTTCATTTGTCTGTAATGCCTTTATTACAGCATCTGCTACAGCCGAAACGTTTATATTCATAAAGAAAACACCTCAGTTTATATTATACGGAAACTGTCAGCCATTACGCAACGACGTTTTCTTGTAAAACTACGTGCTGACGTTAAACCTTCACCGGTAGGACCGGCTATTGTAAAGGTTGTATGACCTTCTCCACCGAAGCCAATGCCCGCATATGATGGGGCATTTTTAACAAAAATAGTTGTTTCAACAGCAGATGCAAATCTTGATAAATTATCAATGTTTTTAGAATGCATATGAGCTGTGTGACGATTTCCGTGTTCTGCTTTAACAGCCAAGTCAATCGCTTCGTCAATGTTAGAAACAGTAACAATCGGCAATATTGGCATCATGAGTTCTTCTTGAACAAATGGGTGATTAAAGTCAGTTTCACAAATTATACAACGTACCTCAGGGCCGACATTTACATTGATTTTTTGTAATAATACAGCAGCATCACGACCAACACAATCACGATTTATGGTCTTTTTTGTTTTTCCTGTCTTTTTATCAGTAACATCAACTAATACTATTGCAGCTAATGTTTCTGCTTGTGCGGTAGAAATTTTATATGCCCCGTTATTTAACATTTCTGATATTAATCTTTCTTTAATATTGCCAAATGCAAAAACTTCCTTCTCGGCAATGCAGGGAAGATTGTTATCAAATGTACAACCATCGATTATATCTTTGGCTGCTTTTGCGATGTCTGCTGTGTCATCAACGATAACCGGGGGATTACCTGCACCAGCACCGATGGCTTTTTTTCCGGATGAAAGAACCGAACGTACAACACCGGGACCACCGGTACATACAAGTAACTTTATATCCGGGTGAGTTTGCATTATTTTTGCTGAATCCATTGTCGGCTTATCCATAGAAACTACTAAAATTTCAGGACCACCAGCCATTTTAGAAGCTCTGTTAACAAGGTCAACAGCGTAGTTAGATGTGCAGATAGCACCGGGGTGAGGATTAAAAACAACGCTATTGCCTGCAGATATCATACCCATACTGTTACAGATAACAGTTTCACTAGGGTTGGTACTTGGTGTTATTGCGCCCACAACACCAAACGGTGCCATTTCAACTAATGTTAAGCCGTCATCACCGGTTTTTGCCTCACTAATAATATCCTCTGTACCCGGTGTTTTCTCAGCAACAAGAATGTGCTTTAATTTCTTATGCTCACGCTTACCCATTTTGGTTTCGTCAACACCAAGGTTACCCATAATTTCGGCTTCTTCTTTTGTAAGCTTACGAATAGCTGTAATAATTTGCTCACGTTTTTCAACACTCATTGCTCGAATTGTTTTGTAGGCCTTGCAGGATGCTGCAATAGCTTCATTCATATCTGAATAAATACCAATTAGCTTTCTGCCGTTATAATGTGTGCTTGAATAATTATTTTCAGATTTGTTTTGATTGTTAGTGCATATTGCTTGGTTACCTAAAGCACCGATTACTTCTTTAACTAAAATTTCAATTTCTGCTTTACTGTATTGAGACATATTTATATTCCTCTCCGTAAAATCATCTAACAAAAGATGCGGCATCACGCGCAATCATAAGTTCTTCGTTTGTTGGTATAATAAAGGTTCTAACCTTTGCGTTATCACCTGTTATTTCAAACTCTTTACCGTGAGGTGCGTTAATATTTTTATCTTTATCAATTACAATTCCAAGTGCATCAAGCTCGTCACAAATCATACCTCTTATTTTGCTGTCGTTTTCACCTAAACCGGCTGTGAACACCAGAACATCAAGACCATTTAGTTCTGCAAAATAGGTACCGATAAGTTTTTTAACGCTGTTAGCAACAATTTTTTGTGCTAAGATAGCACGTTTATTACCTTTATCAGCGGCATCGTTTACATTTCTTGCGTCGTTAGATATTCCACTGATTCCAAGTAATCCCGATTGCTTATTAATAAGATTGTCTGCTTCGTCAGGAGTAAGACCTTCTGTTTTCATAATATACGTTAAAACCGAAGGGTCAAAGCTACCCGAACGGGTTCCCATAACTACACCTTCTTGAGGTGTGAATCCCATAGAAGTATCAATAGCAACACCGTTTTTTATAGCGGTTACAGAGGAACCGTTGCCAAGATGGCAGGTGATTATTTTTAGATTTTTAGTATTGTCGCCGACAATTGCGGTTGCACGCTGAGCCACATATCTATGAGATGTACCGTGAAAACCATATCGTCTGATTTGTTTTTCCTCGTAATATTTATAGGGTAGGGGATAAACATATCTAAAATCTTCAATTTCAGAGTAGAAAGAGGTGTCAAAAACACCAACCTGTGCAATATTCTTCATTTGATTCATGCATGCACGAATACCAAGTATTGCCGGTGGGCCATGTAATGGATTGATAGGAACAATCCCCTCAAGATACTCTAAAACCTCATCATCAACAATGGTAGAGCTTTTATATTTTTCACCGCCGTGAGCAATTCTGTGACCAACGACATCAATTTCATCAATAGATGAAATGACGCCGTGTTCTTTATCAGTTAGCAGGGAAAGTACTAAAGCAATAGCTTCATTGTGAGTGGGCATAGAGTATTCGGTTTCATAAACATCTTTATTCGGAACCTTATGTGTAATGTAGCCTGTGGTTCCAATACGTTCACATAAACCTTTAACCAGTACACTTTCATTTTCCATATCAATTAATTGATATTTAAGTGAAGAACTTCCTGCGTTAATAACAAGTACCTTCATTAGTAAACACTTCCTATAATTCGTTATATTCTTTGCTATAAATCAGCTCCGCACCGGCATTTTTTATAGCCTCGCGCCATTTATCACCCGGATAGGTGTCAGTTACAATTGTATCAATGTCCTTAACACTGCAAACCTCTACAAATGAGGTTTTATTAAATTTCGAGGAATCAATAGCTAATATCTTGCGGTTAGCCGAATTGAAAAAAGCTTTTTTAATTTCAGCATCACGGTCATTAGAATCGGTAACACATAGGTTTTCATCTAATCCTTTACATGAACATACAGCTAAATCAACATGATAGTTTGAAATTGTACGTTCGGCTTGATGACCGAGGAGGGACAAAGAACCTTCCTTAAGTACGCCACCGGTTGAAATAATAGTCCAATCGGGCTTGTTGCACAGTTCAATCATTATTTTTATAGAGTTTGTAATAAGATTGATTTTTTTACGGTCAAGAATGTTTTGAATAATACATAAAGCGGTTGTGCTTGAGTCAAGCATTATATAATCGCCATCATGAATCATTTCTCCGATAACAGCTGCAATTTTGCGTTTGTTTTCAACATTTGCCTGCTGTCTGACATGAAATGGAAGGTCTATATTATAACTTTCGACCTTTACAGCGCCACCATAAGTTTTACGAGCCAAGCCATCATTATCGAGTTTTTCCAAGTCGCGGCGAATGGTTTCCTCAGTAACATCAAATTCTTGACTTAATTCACTGACAACTACCTTACCATCAAGGGAAAGCTTAGATAAAATTGCATTTCTACGCTCAATTGCTAGCAAAACAACATCTCCTTAAAATATATTTTAAAGAATACTTTGCCAAAGTTTATTATC